>JBGQJH010000055.1:0-9551 GCA_041498935.1 Pyrinomonadaceae bacterium
GCGCGAATCTTGTTTAGGATTCCAATACCACGGCCTTCCTGTTGCTGATAGACGATAGCACCACGCCCTTCCTGCTCAATCATTTTCATTGTCTCGTGAAGCTGCTGCCCGCAGTCACACTTGGTCGATCCAAACACGTCCCCGGTCAAACACTGCGAATGAATGCGTACGAGCGTAGGCGTATCCCGGCGCATCTCCCCTTTAAAAAGAGCCACAAATTCTTCATCGCTAACCAGCGAACGATAACCTGCGATCTGAAAGTCGCCCCACTCGGTGGGTAAAGTCGCGACAGCTACGCGCTCTACGGAGAGGTTTTCTTCCGATCCTGAGCAGGCGGCAGTTGGCTGTTCTCTCAAACCTGGTCCCCTTTTCTGACCCAACACCCAAGAAAAGTCTCGATGTCGTCTTGTTAAGTTTCTTTGGTAATGATTTTATAGGAGTCAGGCCACAAGCGCTACAGGAGGCCCGCTGTAAAGCACTGTTCCGCCCCTCTGCGGCTGAACTAGCGTCACAATACATTGCTACCGTATTGCCCGCGAGCTAAGATACGGCGTCTGCCGTCTGTTACGGGCGAGATAAGTCTTGAACTCGTATTGGCTCCCATAAACCCAGACTGATGCCCAGCCACAATTTTAACGAGGACGAATCCGACTCCACACAACTGCGTCCAGCCAACAAGGACGTTAAGTCGGCTCAGAAGGAGCGCCGGCCGGCGCTGGTGTCCCTTCGTGGAGAGCTGATGGCCGTGCCGATACCGCTGGAGCGAGACCAAGTGACAATTGGGCGCGCTATCGAAGCTGACGTCAGGCTCAACGATTCGCGCGCCTCACGCCTCCACGCCCGCATCACCAGCGAACGGGATCCAAAGACTGATGTTACCACCTACCGCGTCACTGATCTCGGCTCCACCAATGGCACGCTGGTTAATGGCGAATTGATTACTGAGGCGTTGCTCAGCGACGGAGACAAGATCGTAATCGGCGATCATCTCTTTCGCTTCGACATGCTGGATGAGATCGATCGTGAATTTCAACAGCAAATCCATCGTCTCATCGCGCACGACGAACTCACCGGATTGCTCACGAGTAAGTCATTCTTTTCGGAACTCCGGCGTGAATCAGCGCGTGCCGAGTCTGAATCGCGTCCCTTCTGCGTGCTAATGATGGATCTGGACCACTTCAAGGAAGTGAACGACACTTATGGCCATCTCGTTGGCAGCAAGACCCTCGAAGAAACCGGCCGCGTTATTAAGGAAGCATTGCGAGCGGGAGATGTTGCTTCTCGTTTTGGCGGCGAGGAATTTGCGGCGTTCTTGCTGGATGCTAACTACGCCCAGGGCCTGGTTGCCGCCGAGCGGGTGCGTGTTGCCGTCGCCGAACACGAGTTTCCGGTCACTCGTAGGGAATCGCCCGACACGCAAACGACCCACCGCATCACCATTAGCATTGGTGTGGCCGCGTATCCGGACGATGCGACCGATCCCATTCATCTGGTCGAGCTGGCCGATTCCGCCCTCTATCGCGCCAAACGAAGTGGTCGAAATCAAATCTGCGCTTATCGCCCGTCGTTAGCCATGACGGAGGGCCAACTGCCCCCTCGGCGCTCTTCGTGAGCAACCGCGCGCTTCAACTTTTTGTCTAAGACAGCTTGTTTATGAAACGCCTGGCCTGAGACAGCGTGTAACCTGCTGGAACCCAACCCACCCACGGTTTGGCCTCAGTTGCGCCGCGTTAATTGAGGCGTGTATGCTTCTCTTGTAACCTTTGGCCGGAAATCTAATGCCTACGAAACTCAATCTTGCGAGCAAACCCTTTAGCAATCGCTCCCTGCCGTGGGCAGTGACGACTCTCGTTGTCTGCCTTTCGCTGGTGGCTCTCGTTTTCATTGTGCGGGCTACCACACGGGCTAATGCGCAGGCTTATGCTGTACAGAACGACATCAACAGCCTCACCCAACAAGAACACAGCCTTCGCCAACAGGCCGAGGCGGTGAAAAATTCTCTAACCCCGGAGCAACAGCAAACCCTGGCCGCTGCCCATACGCTCGTGGATCGCAAGCGCTTCTCCTGGTCGCGTCTGTTCGCGGATTTGGAGCTGGCATTGCCTGGAAGCGTGCGGGTCAAGAGAATCGCCGTGCGCGGCGTGGCCATGAGAGGTAACGAAACGCTTGCTGAGTTGGAGCTGACGGTGGTAGCAAAAAGTCCGGCCAATGTCACAGAGATGATTGCGGACATGGAGCGGGCCGGCATCTTCCAGGCCGAGTTGCGGTCGCAGAATTTGCAGCGCGGAAGGGGTGAAAGCGGTACCGAGTTTGAGCTTTACGTCGTGTATCGGCCCCGAGCGGGATCGCCTGCCAACACGGTAGCATTGGCTTCCGCAGAAACCACGGCAAACGAAGTCGCCAAAGGAGGCGGTCGATGAGTGAACAACCAGCGCCGACTCGTCCTTCCCCCAACCGTGATCGCATACGGGCGCGCCTTCAGAGTATAAACTTCTCCCGCGAGCAGCGCGTGCTGGGTGTCGCCGAGATAATCGGGCTCGCTGGCAGTGCGCTGATCCTGCTACTCGTGGTGGTGAGCTATCTCTATTTTTTGGTGCCCGCTAACTCTCGCCTCGATGCGCGTCAGTCGGAGCGTTCACAGCTTCAAACTCAGGTGCGAAGCTCGCAGGGCGTCGTCGTTCAGGGCGTAAGCACTGAGGCAACCGTTCGGAAGATCACCCAGAGTCTTGATGATTTTGAAAGCAAACAACTGCTCGCGGCTAATCGCGGTCGCATGAGTCTTTACGACGGTCTTAACCTGCTTATTCACAAGAATGAATTGCGTAACACCTCAGGCCCAACCTATTTGCCGCTTGAGCCCGCTGGGTCGAAGGCAGGAGCGGCTGGAACGAGAACCGCAAATACGAAGTGGCAAAGCATCTACCCCGGCATTACCATCAGCGTGACGGTTGAAGGCCAATATCCGAACCTCCGCCGATTTATTCAGGACCTGGAGACGAATAAACAGTTCGTCATTATTAATAGCGTTGAGTTGGAGCGGGCGACTGAAACAAATAGCTTGCCTTCGGCTGAGGGAGCGCCGACTGGCGGAACCAGTGGAGCTCTCGTTAGCCTGCGTTTGGAAATGGCGACTTACTTTCAACGCGGTTCCATGGAAGACGCCGCAACCAACTCGGTGGAACATTAAGCAGTATGCAAGGAAGTGATATTCGAAATCCCGGTGAACGGAACAAACTGATACTGGCGGGAGTCCTGGGGTTGGTTGCCCTCGTGCTTCTCTGGTGGACCCTCTTCGGCTTTGGCGGCAGCTCTAATAAAGTAGCGCCACGCGGCGGCGGCCAATCTGTACCTTCTGCCATCTCTCGAGGTTCAGGCAATAAGGGTTCCCCACAAACAGTCGTCGAATTCAAGGGAACCGACCTGGATCAGTTGCTACCTGTAAATTACGAATATTCTCCGGTCTCGGTACCTGAAGTTAGACGCAACATTTTTGTTTACGAAGCTCCCAAGAAACCTGTTGTAGCGCCTCCCACTCCGACGCCGACGCCGACACCTACCCCCCCAGTGCTGCTGGCAAGCCTCTCTCCCGCAAATGTTTATGCGCGGACCGCCGACTTTACCCTGGAGATTTCCGGCGACAAATTCACCCCCCAACTGCGAGTGGTGGTCGAGAACAGTGAATTGCCCACTCGCTACCTAAACGCACAGCAGCTTTCGGCTACCGTCCCGGCCGCGGTTATTGCGAACCCGGGTGCGCGCCAGGTGATGCTGCGATCTGCCGATGGCAAGCTCTATTCAAATGCGTCAACGCTTAGCGTGACCGCGCCTCCGACACCTAACTACTCCTACATTGGAATCATTGGCACGCAGCGATGGGTTGACACCGCAATTCTCCAGGACAAAGCGAACAAGGAAACGCTGAACGTACAGCGTGGCGATCTTCTTGGAGGGAGGTTTCGTGTCACCAGCATTTCAGAGAAAGAGGTCGTACTCATCGATAACAATTTGAAGATCAAACATACGCTGGCTATGACCACTCAAGGTGACAGAGGCAACCCACTCCAGCGGCCTACGCCGAGAGTTGAGAGCGAGGATGATGAACCATAGAGTTGGACCACACCACAAGATGTGGACAAGGCGATCAGAGGAGTTGGGGAGGGCAGCTGCCGGCTCGGGAGGCTCTGAGCAACGCCGCGAGGAGGGTTATACGCTGGTTGCCCTCCTTGCGCTGATGACCGTGCTCGCCCTCTTTGCTCTCGCTGCCGCACCTGGTATTCGTCAACAGGCGCAGCGTGAACGAGAGATAGAGGCAATCTTTCGGGGTGAACAAGTAGCCGACGCGATTCGCGATTATTACAAGTATCGCTCCAGTCAGGGCGTACGTTTTGAGCAAGCTCTACCCACTTCGATCGATCAGCTGCTTGAGGGAATTCCGATGCTTGGTGGAACTAAGAGGCGTCAGATTCTGCGAGCGAGCGCTGCTCGCGATCCATTATCAGCTTCTGGAGAGTGGCGATTTGTCCGCCCACGCTCGCAAACTCTCATAGATTTTCAGCGCGCCCTAATGCTGTACGTTGATAATGTTCCGCCAACCCCACAGGACTCGCAAATCAGTGACTTACAAAGGGTTATGGTCCCTACCATCACAAACGTTCTGAATACGGGCTCTACCCAGACGGCACCAGGTGGAGAGGAAGATCTATCATCGGATTCGTCTGCTCCCTTCGTTGGCGTGACCAGTCGCAGCCGAAATAATTCCGTCCTTTACTACTACGGGATCGATCGCCACGATGGGTGGATCTTCACTCCGCTCTTCCGGTAATTAGTTCGCTGACATTGAGTGGATGCCTTGAGCCCTCATCATCGCAACAAGCACGGCGCGGCGCGCGCTGTGTGAATTGCAAGAACTGATCAATGAACGTACTTGACCAGGGATTGTCACTGTTGCGATCCAATTCGCAAGAAAGATCTTGCTCTTACCTCCACCAGCTTCCGTCGCACTGCAAAAATATTTTTCACGATAACAGTAATAAGTTGTTGACATCGCGGACGTTTGCGTTTATATAGCAAGATGTTGTGCGCCGTTTACACTAGCCCACAAGAGCCAAGTAAGTACAGTATCTTGTGGTTATGGACTCGAAAACCTAAAATCTTGAAAAGAAGGAGCAACTAAGAATGGCAACTAAAAAAGGTGGAAAGAAGAAGGCCGCGAAAAAGGCACCCAAGAAGGCAGCCAAGAAGAAAGCAGCCAAGAAGAGATAGTTCGGACCTGGACGTTTCAACAGCAACCCTCAACTGGCGCACACAAACTTCTGAGGCCAGCATGGCCTTTCAAAAGGAACGACGAGTACTTCAAGCGAACCTCGTCGTTCCTTTTGTGTTACGAAGCCCTTCACCTCATAAGTTATCTACAATCGGTACTGCGGAAGTTGAAAACCTCTGGCAGGTGTAATTCCTGTGGTCTATCCGGCAATGATTCGCGTTGCTCTTGTCCAACCTGAGATCCCGCCTAACACCGGCAACATTGCAAGGTTGTGTGCCGCCACTCGAGTTCCCCTCCACATAGTGGGAGTCACCGGCTTTCGTCTGGACGACAGGGCAGTACGTCGAGCGGGACTGGATTATTGGTCAGAAGTAATACTGCGACGGCATCCGAATATCGAAAATCTGCACGAATCGCTGCCTGCAGCCCGCTTCCTTTATCTAACTACTAAGGCCGAGTCGAGTTACCTTGATTGGGACTTCAGCCCCGGCGATTGCCTGGTTTTTGGGAGAGAGACGCGTGGATTACCGGAACATCTCCTGCGCTCTAACTGGGAGAGATGCCTCACCATTCCCATGCTCAATGCAAACGTTCGCAGCCTTAATCTGGCTACTGCGGTAGGGATAGTTCTCTACGAAGCGCTACGGCAAACCGGTGCCTTCCGAATCTAATCACTCCTCGGCGGCCCTTTTTCTCCGAAGAAACTCTGGTCAGCATAGCGTTCAAAGCCGCCGCCGGGAGTTATTCAGTTTGAAGTGGTAAGATAGCGGGTTTCGCTTCGGGGAATATTTGAGACGGATCACATCTATGTAAAGGGAATAATGACTCAGGAAAGAAAAGACATTCGCAACATTGCAATTATCGCTCACGTCGATCACGGCAAGACCACACTGGTGGACGCTATGTTGCGACAGTCAGGAACCTTTCGCGATAACGAGCAGGTCCGCGACCGCGTTATGGACTCGATGGACCTGGAGCGCGAGCGTGGGATAACGATTATGGCGAAAAACACATCGGTACATTACCAGGATGTGAAGATTAATATCGTAGATACCCCCGGCCACGCAGACTTCGGCGGTGAGGTTGAGCGAGTATTGAAGATGGTAGACGGTGTGATGTTGTTGGTTGACGCTGCCGAAGGATGCCTGCCCCAAACCAGGTTCGTCCTGCGGAAAGCTCTTGAGGCCCGGCTCCCCGCAATTGCCGTCGTCAATAAGATTGATCGCCAGGATGCGCGGCCCGAGGAAGTGGTGGACGAGATCTACGAACTGTTTCTCGACCTCGACGCAACGGACAAGCAGATCGAGTTTCCCATTCTCTACTCCGTGTCGCGCGAGGGATTGGCTAAACGACTGCTCACGGACGAATCAACGAATCTGGGTCCGTTGTTCGATCAAATTGTGGAGACGATTCCCGCCCCGAGGCAGATAAGAGATGACTCTTTGCAGTTGTTGGTGGCAAATCTCGACTACAGCGAATACGTGGGGCGGTTGGCAATTGGACGAATCTTCTCAGGTGAGATTGCCCTCGGTGATCAGGTGTCGGTTGCGAAGCCTGATGGCTCGTTTCAGAAAGTGCGTGTCTCTCAGCTCTACGCTTTCGAAGGTTTGAAACGGGAGTCTGTTCAGCGCGCTGGGTTCGGCGAGATAGTAGCCCTGGCTGGCATCGACAACATTGAGATAGGCGACACGATAACATCTGTTGACAACCCTCAACCTCTGCCGGTTATTGCAGTGGATGAACCCACGATTTCGATGATCTTCGGAGTCAACAATTCGCCTTTCGCCGGCAAGGACGGCAAGTATGTTACCTCGCGTCAGGTGAAGGAACGCCTGGACAAGGAAATTTTGGGCAATGTAGCCATCCGAGTGGATGAGACGGAATCGCCGGATCAGTTCAAAGTCTCCGGACGTGGGGAATTGCAGTTGTCCATACTCATCGAAATGATGCGACGCGAGGGCTATGAGATGCAGGTGTCCAAGCCTGAGGCAATTACGCGCGTGAGCGACGGACGTACGCTTGAACCAATCGAGCAGGTTGTGATCGATTGTCCGGAAGAATTTATTGGTCTCGTCACCGAAGCAGTCGGACGTCGCAAGGGCCAGATGACGAAGATGGTCAATCACGGTACCGGCCGAGTGCGGCTTGAGTTTGAGACACCCTCGCGCGGCCTGATTGGATTTCGCAATGAGTTTCTGACTGAGACTAAGGGCACCGGACTGCTCAATACGTTGTTTCTTCGCTGGGGCGATTGGCAGGGAGTTTTGCGCGGACGTTCCACGGGGTCCCTGGTTGCCGATCGAACCGGAGAAACCACCACCTACGCGCTATTCAATCTACAGGAACGAGGCACTCTCTTTATTCGTCCCGGAACAAGGGTTTACGAGGGCATGATAATAGGTGAGAATGCGCGCGCGGTTGATCTG
Source organism: Pyrinomonadaceae bacterium (assembly GCA_041498935.1). Classification (GTDB taxonomy): domain Bacteria; phylum Acidobacteriota; class Blastocatellia; order Pyrinomonadales; family Pyrinomonadaceae; genus PSRF01. The sequence continues at coordinate 7,690 of JBGQJH010000055.1, forward strand.
GATGTGAATGCGGTCAAGGAAAAGAAACTTACAAACATGCGCGCAGCCTCAGCCGATGAAGCAATGCGCCTGGTACCTCCAAAAGAGCTTTCGCTGGAGCAGGCGATTGAGTTCATTGGCGACGACGAACTAGTGGAAGTCACGCCACAAAATATTCGCCTGCGCAAGCGAGTGCTTCGTGCCAACGAACGACCCAAGAAAAAAGAGGCTTGATACTCAGCACTATGAATTCCAACTTCCTGGATGCTTTGGCCGGCTTTCGGCTATATCCACTTACCGACCGGCGCCTCTCCGGGATTTCCCACGCTGAACAAGTATCAAAGCTATGCGGAGCTGGAGCCACTCTGGTTCAATTGCGAGAAAAGATTCTTGCTCCGCTTGACTATTACCGGGAGGCGGCGGCGGCTTTGCGTATTGCACGGGACCGAGGCGCAAAGATCATAGTCAATGATCGGGTTGATATAGCGCTGGCCCTGAAGGCTGACGGCGTTCATCTTGGTCAGGACGATCTACCACCCGAGGCCGCCAGGCGTATCCTTGGCCCTGACGCCATTATTGGCTTCTCTACACACAATCTTGAGCAGGCATGCCTCGCCGCAAGAATGCCGGTTGACTACGTTGCCATCGGTCCGATCTTCGCGACATCAACAAAGCGAGGATCGGATTCGCCGGTGGGTCTCCAGGGATTACGCCTCGTCCGCCAAGCGGTTGGGAAGGTTCCGCTCGTTGCCATTGGCGGAATTACGGCCGAGAACGGCCAGGACGTGCTAAGCGCAGGCGCCGACGCCATTGCTGTCATCAGAGACCTCTGGATCTCAGATGGGCAAGCCAAAGCCCAGACAAAACGCCTTCGCGACCACCTGTAAGCTGCTTTTTTCGGAAAACAACACAATTAGCTTGCGTTTAGCAACGTTATGCGCGAGAATCCATACGCCAAATAGGGGTAGTGCCACCTGGCACCCCGCCGACCCCTTTCGCTCCACTACATCTTCTCCGGAGTCTCAAGTTAATGAGCTTTTTTGATCTGCCGCCCATTATCGAGCGAATGTTGCTCGTCTCAGATAAGATCAGCGATCTCAACTTCTCGGTTGGTCAGCTTCCCCAGGTTGAAATAAATGGGAAACTTACTCCCGTGCAGCCGCTGGGGATGCAAAAACTCACGCCTTACCAGACTGAGATCATCGCGATGTCTCTTATGCAGGGTAACCCAGACGCCGCCGAACGCCTGGTACGCACGGGCACAACCGACCTCAGTTTCTCGCTCCCCTCGCGAGCTCGCTTTCGCGTCAACATTTTTCAGCAGCGTGGCGTTTACTCGATCGTGATGCGCGTTATCCCTACCGATATTCCCACACTGAAGTCCCTCGACCTTCCGGAACAACTTGCTGAAATCGCTGAACTAAGAAATGGCCTGGTCCTGATGACCGGGCCGACGGGTTCAGGCAAAAGTTCCACTCAGGCTGCCATCATCGACATCATCAACGAGAAAAAGCATTACCACGTGGTAACGATCGAAGATCCGATCGAATATCTGCACTCGCATAAGAACTCAACGATAAATCAACGCGAAGTCGGACACGACACCAAAGACTTTCCCTCAGCGTTGCGCGCGACGCTGCGACAGGCGCCCAAGGTGATCCTCATCGGTGAAATGCGAGACTTTGAAACCACTGAGATTGCTCTTGAAGCGGCGGAGACAGGTCACCTGGTGCTTTCAACCCTTCACACAATAGACGCTTCCAAAACAGTCGATCGAATAATTGGTCTTTATCCAAAAAACGAGGAGGCCGTTATCCGTACTCGTTTGGCACAAACATTCCGCTACATTATTTCTCAACGCCTGATTCCGCGAGCGGATGGAC
>JBGQJH010000056.1:0-9546 GCA_041498935.1 Pyrinomonadaceae bacterium
AAGCGCAACTACGCTCAGCCGTTCGCCGGCATGTACCGGGGTTGCGGCAAAAAGATCGTTCAAGAACCACATGCGTTTGGCGAGCTCCGGCTCGGCGAGAATCCATCCGCAGCGCAGTCCGCTTAGACCAAAGGCTTTTGTCAGGCTGCTCGTCACGATGAATTGGTTCCCCAAATGGAAAGCGGTTCGCGGCGGCTCCGCGAACAGCATCTGAAGGTAAACTTCGTCAAGCAGCACGCGAGCGTTTCTCTTGTTCGCCAGCTCACCAACTTCCCGGAGCGTATCGTCCTCAGTCAGAACCCCGCTGGGATTGTGGAAGTTAGTCATCACAATCAATCGCGTGCGTGGGCCCAGGTTTCGCTCGATCTCAGCCGGCGAGATGCGGAAGTCATCCTCAAACCGGCGCTGAAAACGTTTCACCTCGGCGCCCAGGTAATGCGCAAGTGCCAGGAGCGGTTCGTAAGCAGGACTCTCGAGAAGTATCTCGTCTCCGGGGCTGATTAGCGCCGCCAAAGCGAGATGATTGGCGAACGAGGTTCCGGCTGCTGTCACCACACAGGCAGTATCAACGCGATACCTGTCAGCCAGCGCCTGTATCAGCGGCTGATAGCCGTAACCGCCTTCGCCGGTGATCTCGAGGTCACTGAGCGAGATCTGCAACTCCTGCAACTTCAAATTCGCAAGGCCGCTGGTGGCGAGGTTAAAGCGCGCGCGCGAACGCGTCTTGGCCCAATGCATGTACTCGGAAGCTCTCGTTCTCCGCCCCTTCATTTCGTGTTTCTCCAACGCCAGAAAAAGAAGGCTGGAATTCCTGCCAACAGAATGGCCAAACCTATCAAAGTGTTTTCCGGGTAGCGGTAGACAGTATTGATCACTACCAACCAACAGACAGCGACAAACAGCGCGGTAGTTACGGGGTGCCCGGGCACGCTCGCGAGCCTTCCCCTGTCGTTCGCGGCGGTAGCCCGTTGTTTTCTTCGGCGAAAAACGAAAATACACAAGGCCGTAGCGCCAAAGAATATGAAGTCTACGGAAACCACATAATTCAGGATCTGTTCGTAGCGACCGGAAAGCGCGATCAAAATGCCGCACAAGCCCTGTAAAACGATCGCCAGGATCGGAACCTTTGTTTTCGGATGCAGGCGGCCGACGCTCTTGAAAAATAGCCCGTCCTCCGCCATCGCGAAATAAACTCGCGGCGCGGTGAGCATGCCCTGGCTCAGAAACCCGAGAGTTGAGATGGCAATTCCGGCGGCAATTGCGCGAGCTCCGGTCGGGCCCAGGGCGAGGCGCATTACCTCCGACGCGGGCGTTGTGGTATTGGCAAGACCGGAAACTCCGAGCGCGCGAACGCATACGAAGTTTACCGCCAGGTAAAGTATGACGACGCCACTCACGCCGATGATCAGGGCGCGCGGCAGATTTTTTCGCGGCTCGCGTATCTCGCCCGAAACGAAGCTGGCAGTCTGCCAGCCACCGTATGCAAACAACACCGGCACCATCGCTGCGCCTATCGCGGTAAGGAGATCGAATGAGACTGGGCGATCCAGGAAGCCGCCGATATCACTGGATGCAACTCCTATTGATCGCGCCCGCGGCCCGACCAACCAGAGACCGCATAAGATAAGCGCGAGAATCGCAACGATCTTCAGCACCATCAGTAAACTCTGCACCGAGCCGCCGGCGCGAACGCCCAGGCAGTTGATTACAGTCAGACTGCCGAGCGCCAGCACGGCGACCATCCAATCAGCGACGGGCAGGTTGGTCAGTTCAAGAAAGTAACGGGCGAAGGTCACCGCGACCGCGGCCATGCCGCCGGTTTGAATAACGAGGAGCAGCCCCCAGCCGTAAAGAAACGCCACCAGCGGATGATAAGCTTCGCGAAGATAAGCGTACTGGCCGCCCACTTCGGGACGCAGCGATGCCAGCTCCGCCCAAATGAACGCGGCAGCGAGAGCGATCAGTCCGCCCAAAGCCCAAACGGCCAGAATCAAGAACGGCGTCTTGACGTTGCGGACAACGACAGATGGATTCATGAAGATGCCGGAGCCGATAATGCCGCCCATCACGATCATGGTGGCGTCAAACAGGCCCAGACGCCGCGCCAATCCTGTGGCCGGCTTAGCAACAGCACTTGGATCGTTTATGCTGTTCACCTTATTCAGTCGGAGGTTTGATTTTTTCCAACTCCAAGTCTTTCGATTCGATGGCCCAATGCAAGTTAGTGTTGACCAGGTTAACTATCTGAACATTGGGCTGATGATTGTCTCATGCGTCGTAGCCTTTGTGTTCCCCTTCGAGCTATTTCTTTTTTCCTACGCGGTCCTCGGTCCCTTGCATTACCTGACTGAAATCTCCTGGCTTCATGAAAGAAACTATTTCACAGAAGCGAAGCCTGGGAAACGAAAACGACGTCCGCATCGCGGTTGGTTAACCCTGGTGGCAATCACAACCTTGCTTCTAATCATCGGGTTTGTATCCGCCGAAATCATGGGTTTGTTTTATAGTCCAAAATGGGAAATCACATTTCTTTATCTGGTATTTGTTTCAGCCTTGTTGATTACGGAAGTTCCAAACAAGCGACAAAAGGTTTGGGTGCTCTTACTCGCCCTGGCTCTACTTGTGCCGCTTGCGACCTCGCGCTACTACATCATTGTCGCCTTTTTTCTGGTGACAATTATCCATGTCTTCTTCTTCACCGGGGCGTTCATTTTGTACGGCTCACTCAAAGGGAAAAGCGCTTCCGGTGTATTGTCTCTGATTGTTTTCGTTTTATGCGCCGTTAGTTTCTTTGTTTATGTTCCAGCGGGGCATGGCGCGGGTGATTACATCAGAGGCAGCTATCGCTCCTTTAATGCGCTTAATGCCGAACTAATCAAGCTCTTCAGACTGGGTCAGGGAACTTCGCCCTCAGAGGTCTACGAATCGCAGAACGGCGTAACGATCATGAGGCTCATTGCCTTTGCGTACACGTATCATTACCTGAATTGGTTTTCGAAGACTTCGATAATCAAGTGGCACGAAGTTTCACAGAACCGCATTGCCGTCATTGCGGTCGTGTGGCTCGCTTCTTTGGCGCTATACGCGTACAGCTACGATACCGGGATGGCAGTCTTGTACTTCATCAGCGTTCTGCATGTTATGCTGGAGTTCCCACTGAATCACCGTACCTTCGCCGGGATTGGCAGAGAACTTTACGCTATCGCTAAATGAAGTCGGGGAGAGTTAATGCAGGATCTCGATGAAGGCGTTTCGCCTCGCAACACGAAATCGCCCGGTGTTTACGACCAGGCGACTATCTTCTGGTCCTGGCTATTTCCGCTTAGCTATTTGATCCACATCGCCGAAGAATACTGGGGCGGCGAAGGTTATCCGGCCTACATCCTCCGCCTCAGAGGCGTGCACATGTCAACGGCGCGGTTTCTGGCAGCGCAGAGCGTGGGATTTATCCTGGTGACAATCGGGGTGATACTGGCGCGACGACTCAAGTTTCTCCCAATGATGCTAGTCATTTTGGGGACAATCATCGCGGTTAACGGCCTCACCCACATAGTCACCGCACTCAGCATTCTCACGTATGGACCAGGCCTGTTTTCCTCAATTTTTATCTGGGGGCCGCTCGGCATAGCCACCGTGATCCGCTTCAAAGCCGGCATCGACGATCAACGACAATATTGGATCGCGATTGCAATCGGGGTGGGAATCAATGTCGTAGTCGGCATACTCACGATGCGGGGCGGCAGAGTTGTGTGATACATCAGAACCGGGAGCGGTAGCGACCGGCCAGACACTCAACTCAAATACTCTCGCTTTCGATCACACTCGGCATCGCGGCTATCTCAAAAGCGGTGGTCGCTCCCGGTTCTGACAATCATAGTTTTCAGTTGAGCATGGGGCCCGTCGCTACCGCTCCCGGTTCTGATGCCCATGGCGATTGCAGTTGAGGTTCGGCTACGCTCAACTTCCTGAAACAGAAAACCGGGGCCATTGTGGAATGACTCCGGTTTTCGTTTGCATTAGTTGCAGCGACCAAATTTAGAAGCCGTTGCTTGCTCCCTTAAATCCATGCAGCGCCTGCTTGAGTCCCCAGCTGATGACGCGCATGTTGTCGTAGCAATAACCGAGAATGTAGTTGCAGGTCGAGAGACAGTGCTTGGTGCATTCCACTTTCATCTCGTCCAACTGCTTGACATCAAACTTGTGGTTACCGACGGTGCCCCAGTCGTGGGTTGCTGAATACATCGGGAAACACGGCGCGAGCGAACCGTCCGTGCGAATGATCAGCGAATTCTGGCCGGCGCGGCACTGCCAGGGTGGCACCCGGCCGCGCATCAGCAGTTTCATGTCTTCCATGTGCTGTACCGGATTCGCCATCTTGTAGCCATGATTGGCGCGCAGGTCTTGCAGGTAGTCGAGCAAAGCATCAACCTTCGGCCAATCGTCGGGCGTCAGGTAAGTTTGATTCTCGTTGAGATGTTTGAAGTGGGTCTGCTCCATCATCGGCGTTTCGTTGACGTGGTAATCCGTGGCGATGCCGTTGTCGTGAGCAATCGCCGTCAGTTCCTTAACATCGTCCATGTTGTTATGGCAGATGTTGATATTAAACATGACTGAGTAGCCGTAGTGATGCTGGCGCTTCACGAGGTAATCGAAGTAAGGGCGAATCGGGTCCAGCGCTTTCGGCAGAGACTTTCGCTCCTTCACCGAATCAACGGCCAGATTAAACGTCGCGATGCCGGCATCGCCGAGACGGTCGATTACATCCGGCTTCATCAAGCGACCATTGGTCGGCAGGTAAACGAAGATGTCTCTCTTCGCGCTGTAGTCGACAATCTTATGGATGAACTTCGGTCGCAGTAGCGGCTCGCCACCCATTAGCGCCAAAACGCGCGAGCCGATTGAATGGAGCCAATCGATGGAACGCTTGGCGACGTCTTCAGTCATGCCCTTGACGGCGTTGTTGTAAGACCAGCAATAGTGGCAATCAAGATTGCACTTCCACTCGGTGAACAGGTACGGAACCATCGGGCGCAACTCGCCGCTGTGCCAACGTGACTTGAAATAAGGAGAGCCCCAACTCTTCCAGGTCCGGATCGCGTTGAATTTCTGATATTCCTTGCGCGTCATCGGCACCGGATTGGGTTTCTGCGGATACACCGGTTCCGGCAATACTTCTTCCGGCATCGGTTCGAGCTTGGGGGCTGCTTCCGCTTTGTAAAGTATCTGATGAAGCTTTTGATCTATACGGAACGGTTGCGCGGAACTTCCCGCATCAAGGTTCTCCTGAATTTCTGCCATGATATTTCTTCTCCGGATTTAGGCGAACGCGCGAGCATCGCGCGGCGGACAATCAAGTCCTGGTCTAGAAAGAAGCGTACAAACAATCATTATTCGTTGTCGGAATCGACCGGAGCCAGGTAGAAGCCGCCGGCAACTGCTAATCACGGGTTACAAATCGACGCGAATATTGGCTGATTTCCCGTCGAATTGCAAGCCATTAGAAGCCAATGGGAGCTCATTTTGCGCTAGTGGGTCAGTTTGATGTCCGATCAGCTCTAGCCGAGTCGTTGTGCCGCGACAAACAAAGAAAGTTTGTCGGGCAGCTTTATTGAACCTGACCCGCTACCCTTTTTGGGCGCCAGGTTGCGCAGGTGTTTGAATCGCGCTACGCTTGCCCCTTTTGTCGGACGCCTTTTGTCCGTCCTGACGCGGGTACACTTAAGGCGGTAGGAAAGACTGAAGGACCAAAACATTGGCTGTCAAAGCTGACGCAATCATAACGGCGGGCCTGAGACCCGAGCTTTTCGCGGATCGAGGTCTCGTTTCGGTCAGCAGGAGCTTGCTCGTTGCCATCCTGGCAGGGCTCGTTTTAGTGGGCTTTGGTTTTCGCGTTTCGGGCCTCAGCGCTGAAGGTTTGAGTGAAGACGAACTGAACAAACTCCAGGCCGTGGCAGATTATCGCGAACACGGATTGACGTCAGCTAACAGCGAGCATCCGCTGCTGATGAAAGCGCTGCTGACCGGCAGCGTTGTCATCGTTGATAAATGGAACAGCATTCCTTCCCTCGGCGGTTACCGGCCAATCTCAACTGAAACGGCTCTACGTTTACCGAGCACCATCTTCGGCGCGCTTACCGCCATTCTTGTTTACCTGCTTGCGGCCGAACTATTCGGCGCCGAAGTCGGATTGATCGCCGCCGCGTTGTGGGCTTTCGATCCCATCGCCATCGGATTTAATCGAATCGCGAAGGAGGACACGTTCTTATTGTTCTTCTTTCTGCTGGCCAACATCCTCTGGCTGCGTGGACAACGCGTCGCGGAAAGCGAGCCGCACCGCCGGCCTGAAAAATTCTATTGGGCGTCCGCCGCGGCGTTTGGCGCCATGCTGGCGTCGAAATACCTGCCTCAGCTTCTGGCAGTCAGCGCTTGCTACTACTTCATGTTCCAGGGACTTTCTGAAACACGTTGGCGTCTGGGAAAGAAACGGTTGCTGAAGTTCTACGCCCTTATGGGTATCGTGTTTGTAATTCTAAACCCAACCGTTCTGCTCCCAGCGACCTGGCACCAGATTGGCCAATTCGCCGGTCAGAAGCTGATCGGCCATGATGGATATGAGTTCATGGGCAAACTTTACTCGCACCGGCTAACCGACTGGCTGCGCGGAATACCCTGGTATTTCTACCATCTTTTTCTAGTTGTCAAACTCCCGTTATTAACTGTGGCAGGGTTTTTGGTGGGCTTCCTTCTGCTTCTCCGCCGCAAGATCGGCGATGGACGTTACTTCATTCTGTTATGGATGTTCTTGTGGATGATGACGTTCAGCTTTGGGGGCGGGAAGTTTACTCGTTACTTTACAACCGTGTTGCCGGCTGTCCTCATCACCGCAGCGATTGGGGTGCAAGCTGTCGGTCGCTGGCTTGGTCAAAGGCTTTCCTCTTTGTTCGCGGCGGAATGGCCCAGGGGTTACTCGCGCGTAGTTCTTACGGCAATCGTGATCTTAGGTTCACTTAAGGCAGCGGCCAGTTCGACGCCTCACTTCCGACTTTACACAAATGCCTTAGGCGGCGGCGCCGCCAAACAAGGTTACTATTTTCCGCACGATGAGTTTTACGATTCGAGTATTCGTGAGGTGATGACTGAGATAGCCAGGCGCGCCGCTCCGGGCGCGAGAGTCGCGGGTGAAACTCCGGGACTGGCTTCATACTATGCGCAGCGTGCTAATCGCCCCGATCTGGTTTGCGTTCCCATTTCCGATCCAAACGAATTACAGCAACTACGCGAAGGCGATTTTGCGATCGACGCGCGGGGCCGTCGCTATTTCAGCAACGAGCTGGTCCTTGCGGCACTGGAACAGTCGGGCGCTCCGGCGTTTCGTGTTTCCCTTGGCAATGTGCCTTCTGCTTCAGTCTACGTGCTGGACAAGAAATCGCTCGAGGCCATTGTTGAAACCGCGCGTCGCCTGCCGCCAGTCACGAAGAGCTTTCATCCCGTGCGGAGTCTGTTCAGAAGCAACTAAAACGCTCGCACACTTCCTTCACTTCTGTATAATCTCCGCCTTCCGTCCCAGCTTCTCTGACAACAGGAGGTCCGGCCTTGAAAAGACTGTTCATCGCGACACTATTCCTTTGTTTCTCAATCGGGTTTTCGCTCGCGCAAGCGCAAAAACAGTTCACGCTGGAACAGGTAATGAGTGCACCCTTTCCTTCGGACCTGGTTGCCGCGCCGGTCGGCGGCAGTGTCGCCTGGGTGCAAAACGCGAAAGGCGCTCGGAATATCTGGGTAGCTCGTCCGCCGGAGTACCAGGGCGAACAGTTGACCTCCTACGCGCAGGACGATGGTGAGGATATGGGAGAACTCGTCTGGACCGCGGACGCGAAGGCGATTATTTACACGCGCGGCGGCGACCTTGACAACTTTGGAGAAAGCCCCAATCCACGCAGTTCGCCGGAAGAACCAAAACAACGACTTTGGATCGTGACGCTGGACGGCAAGCCGCCGCGCCAGTTGGCTGAGGGACGCTCCGCCGCCGTGTCGCCAAAAGGCTACGCCCTTGCCTACATTTCCAAGCGAGAGATTTGGTCGGTAAATATTGACAGCAATGACATCCACCCCAGCGGGGCTGCCCCGCTAGGAACCCCGGAGAAACCTGCCGCGCTGGTCCAGGCAAAAGGTCGGAGCGACTCGCTTCATTGGTCTCCCGACGGCTCGAAGCTGGCGTTTGTCAGTGGCCGCGGGGACCACAGCTTCATCGGTGTCTACGACGTCGGCGCGAAGACGGTGCGCTATCTCGACGCGAGCGTCGATCGCGACAACGAGCCGGTCTGGTCACGCGATAGTAAACAGGTGGCCTTCATTCGTATTCCGGCGTCGCGCGAAGCGGCGGCATTTGCGCCAAAACGCAGCGGGGAGCCATGGTCGATTCGCGTTGCTGATGCTGGGACCGGCGTCGGGCATGAGGTATGGCAGGCAGACAAGGACGCGGGGAGTGTCTTCCGAAATGTTGTTGCCGACAATCAACTCGTCTGGTCGGCTGATAACCGGATCGTTTTCCCCTGGGAGAAAGATGGCTGGACGCACCTCTATTCAGTTTCCTCCTCCGCTGACGCGGTTAGTAACAAAGCCGTCCTGCTGACACCCGGAGAGTTTGAAGTTGAGCACGTGGCGGCGAGCGCGGATGGAAAAGAGATTATCTATTCATCCAATCAAGCCGACATCGATCGCCGATACATTTGGCGCGTCCCCGCGGCCGGCGGCAAACAAGCAACGGCCGTGACGTCTGCGATACTGCTAAGCGGGATCGAATGGTCGCCGGTTGCCACCAGCGACGGAAAAGCAATTGCTTTCTTTCACTCAGATGCGCGACGTCCCGGACGCGCTGCGATCCAAATTGGCACGAGCACGCGCGACCTGGCCCCTGAATCGATCCCCTCCGAGTTTCCTGAAAGCTTGTTAGTCGAGCCACAACAGATAATTCTTGATGGCTCCGACGGTATGAAGATTCATGGCCAACTATTTCTTCCCGCCAATCTCGACAAGACGAAGCGCCATCCGGCGATTCTGTTTTTTCACGGCGGCTCGCGACGGCAGATGCTCCTCGGTTGGCATTACATGTACTACTACCGCAACGCCTATGCGATGAATCAGTATCTTGCCAATCACGGTTACATTGTGCTGTCGGTTAACTACCGCAGCGGGATTGGGTACGGCCTGGAGTTTCGCGAGGCCTTGAACTATGGCGCGACTGGTGGCAGCGAATTCAACGACGTGATGGGCGCGGGCGTCTACATGCGCAATCGTCCGGATGTCGACCCGCAAAGAATTGGGTTGTGGGGCGGTTCGTATGGCGGTTACCTGACAGCGATGGGATTGTCACGAGCCTCCGATCTTTTCGCGGCCGGCGTCGACATGCACGGCGTTCATGATTGGAACATCGTCGTTCGCAACTTTGTGCCGGCCTACGATCCACTAGCCAAGCCTGATGCCGCACGGCTGGCGTTTGAATCGTCGCCACTCTCGTCGATCAAGACGTGGCGTTCGCCGGTGCTG
>JBGQJH010000057.1:0-9509 GCA_041498935.1 Pyrinomonadaceae bacterium
GCCATCGGCGCAAAAAATGCCCGAAAGATGTGCGACATCGAATCGATCAGAAAAACCCGTTCGACTGGCTGGTCACCAGCGGCAGCTTGCTTAGTTGGCATGTGTTTCGATGATAGAGAGGCGTTTTCTGAGTGTCAATCAAGCAAAGATCTTCGTCGCGCACACGCAGTTCCTTTTGATGAGGGTCATCAAATAATCCCATGCTGTTTACTAGATAGTACCAGGAGCTGACCTCGTCTCGGAGGGTTAACGTGTTACGCCAGTCCTGCTTCATGCAATGAGTTTTGTTCGCGCTTCGCGCTCATTGCGGGCGGGACGCCCGCGGTCCCAGGTGGTGCCTTTGAGTCTTGTCACCGTGGTTGTCAGCTACTGTGGCATTCTCTCCTTCGATTCTCAAAAGACTGTGGTAACACCGCAACACGTCCTCTTCGAAGCCCGAGCGATTACAAGGTTTCAAAGCGGCACAAGCATTGCTCGTGAATCTATGTTGTTGAAATTCATGAGTTGCAATCCGTCTCAGGACCACAGACTTGGTTAGACAAACTACGCTTGGATCGGCTGTCGAGACAGACGGCGTTGGCCTGCACACCGCGGTGCCGGTGCACGTGCGTCTGTTGCCGGCGCCACCAGACACTGGCTACGTCTTTCGCCGCACGGACCTCGGCGGCTTTGAGATTCCCGCCACCGTTGAATCGGTCGCGCACTGCAGCTACGCAACGACGCTCATGCGGACTGGTGTGATGCTTTCGACAGTTGAGCATCTGCTTTCTGCCTTGCGGGGCCTGGGTGTCGATAACGTCTACATTGAAGTTGATAACCTGGAGATTCCGATCCTCGACGGCTCGGCGGAAGTCTTTGCCGAGATGATTGACAAAGCAGGCATCATCAGGCAGCCGCTCGCGCGACGCGCGCTCCTGGTGCGCGAGAAGGTTTCCTTCGAACAGGGGAACAGGCGCATCAGCGTCGAGCCGGGCGACCATTATCAGATTGACTGTCTGATCGACTTCCCTCACCCGCTGATTGGCGTACAACAATTTTCACTACACCTCGATAACGGCTCGTTCAGTAAGGAAATAGCAGCCGCTCGCACCTTTGGCTTCACCGATGAGATCGAAGCCCTGCGACGCGCTAATCTCATACGCGGCGGCTCGCTGGACAATGCTATCGTCCTCACGCACGAAGGTATGTTGAATAAGACCGGCCTCAGATTCCGCGACGAGTTTGTGCGTCACAAAATCCTGGACATCATTGGCGATCTGGCTCTGCTGGGAATGCCGATTTTGGGCAGGGTGGTTGCCGAGAGGAGCGGCCACATAATGCACGCGGGTTTGATGTCAAAACTGCTGCGCGTGCGCTCGGCGTGGGATATCGTGGATGTGCCGGAAACATACGTCCAAAGTCCAAATGCCGAAGTCCAAAGTCCAATGTCCAATGTCCAAAGTCTGCTCTCCACCACTTGAGTAGTCCAACGTCCGATGTCCAAGGTCCGCTCTACCCTACTTGAGTGGTCTTCCAGAACCCACAACGGTGGACCTTAGGATTGACCTTTGCAAAACAGACGTTGGACATTGGACATTGGACTTTGGACGTTTTATAACCCACTCCGCACAATGTCGTGCAGTCGAATTAGTCCAACGCAAACTCGCTCGTCATCAACAACCGGGAGCACGGATATCTGCGAAGGTCGATCCTCCATCAACTGTAGCGCGTCATAGGCAAGCAGCTCGGGTTTCGCCACCGTAGGATTCCTGGTCATGATCTCCTCGCAGCTCAGGTTTGCGAGCGCGGTGTGATCGAGCCGCTGAATGGCGCGACGCAGATCGCCGTCGGTAATGATTCCGGCCAGACGTCCGGCGTCGTCGATAATGTTGACTGCGCCTAAGCCGCCGTCGCTAATTCCCTTCACTATGTCCATCCAAACTGCGCCGGCGGCAATCGTCGGATTATCCGCGCCGCTGTGCATCAGATCCGCGACCGTCAGCGTAAGCCGTTTGCCCAGTTGTCCCGCCGGATGGTTGATGGCAAAGTCATCCGGCGTGAGTCCCTTTACCTGCATCAGCGTCAGCGCTAACGCATCGCCCAGGGCCAGCGCTACGGTGGTGCTGGTTGTCGGCGCCAGGTTTAGCGGACACGCTTCCTGATCCACCGACCCGTCGATGACAGCATCGGCGCGGCGCGCCAGAGTGGAGTTGAGGTTTCCCACCAGCGCAATGATCGGCACTTGGCGGCGTTTCAGGTACGGGAGCATCTCGATTATTTCGACTGTTTCGCCGCTGTTGCTCAGAATCATCACCGCGTCATCCGAATTGATGATACCGATGCCGCCATGCAAAGCGTCGGACGGATGAAGATGGAGCGCCGCCGTTCCGGTGCTGGTCATGGTCGCCGCAATTTTTTGCGCGATGATTCCAGACTTGCCCACGCCCACAATTACAATCTTGCCCTCGCACCCGGCAAGCAGTTGCACTACGCGCTCGATTTCATCCTGCTGGAGGCGAGTCGCGGTTTGGGCTATGGCTTCCGACTCCAAACGAAGAAAGGCCTGAACCTCGGCAAAGTAATTTTTGTCTGTCATTCACTACCTTTGATATACGACCAGGCGCGAGTTTTGCAAGTGTCAAAATTGCGAAACGGCCGGTCGGCGGCCCGATCGAGACTACTTTTAGGAGCAAATACCCAGAACTTAACGCAAAGTCCGCAAAGTATTTCGCAAAGGTCGCAGAGAAAGACCCTCCCTTTGCGACCCTTTGCGATTCTGCTTCGCGTCCTTTGCGTTTCGGCATTTGCTTGGTTCCCTCGCCGACTTTAGATTTGGGCGCGACCGATTTCGCGCTAATGATTAGCGTACGGCAGAATTCAGATGTGGTTCAGGATTTATTCAGATAGACAATCGCCAACCTCTCGGCTATAGTGCGGACTCCGCCAAGGCAATTAAATGAATTCTACCGTTAGGAAATCTTGACATGGGTTTACTGAATTTTCTGCCACGTGAAGAGCAGTACTTCGATCTCTTCATTCAGATGACGCTCTACATTTCCGCCGCGGCGCGCGAACTCAAGGAGATGCTGGCCGACAAGAACCACGATTTCGAGGAGTATGCGCAACGTATCAAGGGCCTGGAACACGCCTGCGACGAACTGACTCACAACGTCTCGACGCGACTCAATAAGTCGTTTATTACGCCGTTTGATCGCGAGGACATCTACACCATGTCAACCGCGCTCGACGATATTGTCGATCTGATCGACGATGCCGCGCGCACCATAATTATTTTCGACATCCATGAGATCACGGAGTACGCGCGCGACTTTGCCGACGTAATCGAGCGCATGGCGGATCAACTCAAGGAGATTGTCGCCATGCTCCAAAAGCCAAAGAACGTGACCCAAAGGCTGGTCGAAATTCATCGTTTGGAAAACGAAGGCGACGACATTTACCACGCGGCAATTGCCGAGTTGTTTCATGATTCGCACGATGCGCTGACCGTGCTGAAGTGGAAAGAGGTTTATGAAAAGCTTGAAGCCGCCGTTGACCGTTGCGAAAACGTCGCCAACATAATCGAAAGCGTAATCATTAAGCACACGTAGTCAGTAGTCAGTAGTCAGTAGTCAGTAGTCAGTAGTTCATGACAACAACTGGGGCACTGATCGCCGATCGCGACCTACTGACCATCTACTACTCACCATCTGACTACTGACTACTGACTTCTGACTTCTGACTACTGTCTCAAATGACCGCCACCTTCGCCTTCGTCCTGGTTCTCGTCGCGCTCGCACTCGTTTTCGATTACATCAACGGTTTTCACGACGCGGCCAATTCGATTGCCACGGTCGTCTCCACGCGCGTTCTATCTCCGGGAATTGCCGTGATCTGGGCGGCATTCTTCAACTTCATAGCTTTCGTCGTCTTTGGAACTCGCGTCGCGAAAGCGATCGGCGATGGCGTGCGCATGGACTTGATCAGCGCCGACCTGCGGCTCTATGTGCTCATGTGCGCTCTGCTGGGAGCCATTATCTGGAACCTCATAACGTGGTACCTGGGTTTGCCGACGTCCAGCTCACACTCGCTGCTGGGCGGCTACGCCGGCGCCGGCATCGCAGCTTTTGGTGGTATTCACGGCCTGCTCAAAACTGATGTCTGGCTGCGGACGATCAAGTTTATTGTTTTGTCGCCGCTAATCGGCATGGTGCTGGGATTCACTTTGATGGTGGCCGTCCACTGGATATTCCGCCGGGCTACGCCCAAGACTGTCGACAAGTTTTTTCGCAAAGGCCAACTCTTTTCAGCCGCGGCGTTCTCGCTGGGCCATGGCGGCAATGACGCGCAAAAGACTATGGGCATAATCACCGCCGTGCTGGCGGCCGGCGGCGTCCTTGCTTACGGACCGAACGGCACCATACCGCCAATTCCTATCTGGGTGGTGCTGATTGCACACGCCGCGATCGCCTTAGGCACCTTATCGGGAGGTTGGCGCATTGTTCATACGATGGGTTCGAAGATAACCAAGCTCAGGCCCATCGGCGGTTTTTGTGCGGAGACCGGCGCCGCGATTACACTCGCCTACGTGACTCTCACCGGCACTCCCGTTTCAACTACGCATACGATCACCGGCGCCATCGTCGGCGTTGGCGCAACGCGCCGGCTGTCTGCCGTGAAATGGGGCGTCGCGGGCAGAATCGTGTGGGCCTGGATACTTACCATACCGGCTGCGGGTTTAATCGCCGCGGCTTGCTTTTGGATCGTCAAAGGAATCCTGCATCTCTCCGCCTAGCTCCGCTGCGCCCGCCAGGAATGGGCGGAAACAATAGTAGATTTCCATTTGCCATTTCTCAATTCTCATTTTTCATTTAGGAAGCTCGGAGTGAACTCAAATGGAAAATGATATATGGAAAATTTTGAAAGACTAGTCCAGCATTTATCCGTTCGTGGCGGGCGCGGCGTCTTGGCGGTTGGTTTGAACCAGCGCGTGGCAGGCCGCCGCGCTGCTGTGTTATCTTTTCTGGCAAACAGGCCCGTGCCCGCGTAGCTCAGTGGATTAGAGCGCTCGCCTCCGGAGCGAGAGGTCGCAGGTTCGACCCCTGCCGCGGGTACCAAATAACTTACCCAATGCGCCACCTCATTGTAGCGAGGCCTTCCCTTCAATCCACCGAACATTCAAGATCAAGAAGCGCTCCGGCTCTATCATCCTTGTCTTTTGCTTCCCGAGAGGGTCACAATTCCGGCACTTCAACGCCGGTTGGACTGGAGTAACAATGAAAACAATTCCCTTGATTCTCCTGATGGTTGCTATCACCACGCCCGGGCTCTTGGCCCAAACGCAAACTACGCCGGCGCTGCGGAAACAGCGCCAGATACTCTTCGATTTTAGAGTCGTGAGGAAGAGTGCCGCTGCCAGGATTCCCTTAGCCACTCAAAGGACCGTGCTGTCGCAGGTCTTTCGGAAATATCTAACCGACGATGCTAAGTGCAATCCTCAGTTCGATGCGAGCAGTGGTACCGACCCCTTGCAGGTAGCTCGCAACGCCGGCCAAATGGTTCCAGCAATCGTCGACATGGCATCGGGGAGTTTTACAGCGCCCGGGCAGTCGCAGACCGCCTACGTTATTTCCGTTAGCGAATGTAACGCTTCGCACGCCGACAACTTTGGCACCAAGCGAGTCGCCATCTTCTCGGGCAAGAAACTGATTGCCAACATGGACGTGGATTTCAAGAGCAGCATAGTGCGCAAGACGGACCTCAATGGCGATGGTGTTGACGAGTTGCTAATGACGAGCGGCGATATGAATCAGGGCACGATCATCGAGATGGCAGCCCTGTTTGGTTTTCAAAGCGGACGACTCCGTCTGATTGAGGACTTTGGGACGGTCACAGAAGACTCTTGTGCTTCAGGAATGCCGGGTAGCTCCGCAGAAGCTTCAGTTCTCTCCTTTTCCGACACTGAGCCTGGCAAGATGCCCAGGCTGCGGATAGACAACTATAAGGCGAGTTGCCGTAACGCGAAGCGCTGGCGTTTCCTCTCAACCGGGAAAATGCCCTAACCCTCTTTACTGAAGCTTCTTCACTAAAGCTGAAGACGCAGAACGTCGCGCAGTCGCTCTTGATGCGGCCTTATGAGGTCAGTACCCGCACGAGAGCGCCTTAAGAGAAGTCAACTTTCACCTCAGCCATCGCAACATACGCGGATATGGCTCAAGACCAAGTTCCAGCGCACAACGCGGCTCGACCGCCATTCCATAGCGCTGCAGAAGCGGCACGCCGAGGTACCGACCTGCAGCAAAATTCTCAATCAGCGCGACATCCCAGCCGTGATAGCTACCCGCATAGAACACCAACTCGGGCTGAAGGCCAAGGTGCACTACCGCAGCATAGGACCAGGCGAGCGCCCCCAGTTCCTCGCCTTTCGAAGGCGAGAATTTTGAGTCCTTCCGACGAGCAGGATCGTATACGGCGATGTGGCCCGCTTCATGAAGAATGTTTCCCGGATGAATAAGTTGGCTCTCATCTACGAGCACCGCGCCGCTTCTAATGTCGAGGCCCGGAAATTGGGTCCTCCAATCGATTGCGCACGTAAGCACCTCAATACCCACCGACCTCACGAAGTTCGCCAGCTTTGTCACCAGGGGATCTGAAAACATTCTCGAGTTCCTTCAGCAAGAGTTCCCAAGCGATAGCATCAGTGACTTGTAATAAAAGATGCGAGATGAGCAGAAAAGGTGACCAGAGTGAACCGGTTAATCATTTGATCTCAGAAGCCGGTGGGGCCTTACGCTGGCGACGGAATTGCGCTGGAGGACAATCAAACTCCCGCTTGAACGCGCGGTTGAAGGCCGCTTCTGAGCCATAGCCCACCGCCGCAGCGACCTGCGCGACGCTGTCCTCGGTCGACTGTAGAATCTCCGCGCCCAGTTTCAGCCGCCATTGGGCCAGGTAGGCCATCGGTGACTCTCCCAGGAAATGACGGAAGCGCTCAGCCAGCCGCGTTCGCGATAGACCGATGCGCCTCGCCAGATTCGAGACGGTCCATGGATCTGCGGGCTCCTTGTGCAGAAGGGCGAGAGCCTGGCCGATGACGGGATCGCGCGCGCCTGCGAGCCAGCCGATCTCGTCGGAAGGCAGCGCGGTGATGTAGCGCCGCAGCGTCTCCACGAACAGTAGTTCAGCCAGTTTGTCGAGCACCAGCTCGCTGCCCGCATTCGATCCGTCCCCTTCGCCGACCGAGAATCGGATTGAGTTTTCGAGCCATTGGCCTGAGGGTTCCTTCGCGATATGCACTTTTAGGATCCTTGGCAAGCCAGCCAGTACGACCTCGCACAGCCGTGGATCGCAGGTCATGAATCCGCACACGAATTTCGTGACCTCGCCGCCGCCGCCAAAGCGGATGAGCTTGAGCCCCTGGGTCAGATTTTTCGCAAACGTCTGCATTGAGTCTACGGGTTTTTCGGGTGAGCCGTTGCCCAGCAAGTGGGCATCCCCGTGGGGGAGGATTACGATGTCGCCGGCGGTCAACTCCTCCCGCCGTCCATCCGGCAGCCGCGCATAGGCACGCCCCTCGGTTAGGAAGTGATAAATAATCAGATGCCCGGCTTCAGGGGCAAGATAGGGAGCTATAGCGGTTGATCCGGATGAGCTGAGACACCAGGGAGCGGAAAACTCGCCATTAAAGAACAGCGCCCCCTCAAGCTTTACAGCTCTCAAGACCTCGGAAAGCACGTCCATATTAATAGCCTCACTGAATTGGGCGTTCGCGCCAAGAATACTGGACGATCAATCAAGTATTCAAGACCTGTCTGGTCGTACAGTAGGATCGCGAGGGGTATGGATCCAAAACAAGTGTAGAAGGAGAATACCAGCATGGATGCGGTTGCGATAGGGACACAGACGAACAGCGATTTTGACGAACTTAAAACTCGCCTGAAGTCCACCTGGATGACCGGAAACTACGACGTTTTTTCCCGGTTTATGGAGAAGGACGCGGAGCAGTTCTTCCGGCGGCTAGGAATCACACCGGCAACCCGGCTGCTCGACGTCGGTTGCGGCGCCGGACAACTCGCCCTGATCGCGGCCAGGGCGGGCGCAAAGGTTACTGGTTGCGACATCGCCACCAACTGGCTCGACCAAGCCCGGGCCCGCGCGGCCGCCGAGGGACTTGACGTCACCTTTCAAGAGGGAGATGCCGAAGCGCTGCCGTACGATGATGCTCAGTTTGACGCAGTCATCAGTTTGGTCGGAGCGATGTTCGCGCCTCGCCCGGATCTGGTCGCGGCCGAACTTACACGTGTGTGCCGGCCAGGTGGAATGATTGCCATGGCGAATTGGACACCCGGTGGATTCATCGGGCTCATGTTCAAAACGATTGCCAGGCATATCGCTCCGTCTGGCATGCCCTCGCCGGTGCTGTGGGGGGATGAAGCAACGGTTCGTGATCGTCTCCGTAAAGGAATTGCCCATCTGAAGTGTGAACGTCACATCTATCACTTTGACTATCCATTTCCACCGGATGAGGTGGTGGAATTCTTCCGTGCCAACTATGGTCCAATGTCGCGTGCTTTTGCATCGCTCGACGTGAGCGGACAGGAGCAACTGCGCAGTGAACTCGTTAGCCTGTGGTCCGAACATAACAAGGCCAAAGACGATTCAACCAAGGTCGACGCCGAATATCTCGAGGTTATTGCGACGCGCAGCTGAGTAATGGCTGGCCGCAAATTCTTGGCTGGTCCTTTTTAGAGACCGATTGCGCGTTATACGGTAGAGGGACGGCAATGCAAAGAATTCGACCCGCTCCCATTATGAGAAAAAGTCAGCCACACGCGGCAACCGAGAGTTCCACGGAAGCCACTCTCGCCCTACATAACAACTTTGAGCGTTAGGGAGGAAAACATGACGAATTTGCAGGCCGGGAAGATCGAGGAGTTGAAAGGTGGCTTCAAGGGAGAGATTCTTCTTCCGAGCGACGGTGCCTACGATAGTGCACGTCAGATCTGGAACGCGATGATCGACAAGCGCCCCGCAGTCATCGCTCGCTGCGCCACCAACTCGGACGTCGTCCGGGGGGTGAACTTCGCGAGGAACAACCGGCTCTTGCTCGCCGTCCGCGGTGGCGGGCACAACATTGCCGGCAATGCCATGTGCGACGACGGGCTCGTGATCGACCTTTCGAAAATGAAGGCTGCTCAAGTTGACCCCGCCGCGCGCCGCGTTACCATCGAAGGCGGCGCCACGCTCGCGGACCTCGACGCCGCTACCCAGGCTCACGGCCTCGCCACGCCGGTCGGCATCAATTCCACCACCGGCATCGCCGGACTGACTCTCGGCGGGGGCTTCGGCTGGCTTAGTCGCAAGTACGGCCTGACTGTGGACAACCTCGAGTCCGCCGAAGTCGTGACCGCGGCCGGCGAGGTGGTGCGCGCCAGCGCGACTGAGCGCCCCGACCTCTTCTGGGCTCTCCGAGGCGGCGGCGGCAACTTCGGCGTGGTCACCCGCTTCGAGTTCCGACTCCACCCGGTCGGCCC
>JBGQJH010000058.1:0-9469 GCA_041498935.1 Pyrinomonadaceae bacterium
ACGCCGGTCGCCCGGTACAAAGTCGATTAGGTGACACTCATTGCAAGGATGGACCTTCTCCGGAGATGCGTAGTTGATGCAGGTTAGCGAATCCTGAAACGGCGATTTGGCTTGCCACGGTGTTCGGGGAGAACGTCCGTAGCCGCCTTTTTCGATGAAGTCGAGTTCTGCCTGCAAGACCTCGAGAATATCGCGATCATCCTTGCTCATAAGAATCACGTCCTGCTGTCACTTCCAATTGTCGTGCCTGAGGCTTGGGTTACGCAACCGATGTGCCCGCTTAATTCGCGCTGTTGTTGGAAGTGAGTGCGATACAAAAGGAGGATGCTGGGTAACTTCGCGCACCTAAGCGGACTTTCCCGCAGTCCGAGCCGTGACCCCGATGGCTGTGGCGTTGTACTCGACGCTAACTGAGCGTATTTCTGACGAAGCACTTCTTGAACTCTCTCTTCCTCGACTGCCGTGAGACACGAAGTCGAGAGGTTCAAGCATCCGGAGTGGGACTGCCGCTCGAACGGATAACTTCACTGCTTTTTCGGATGGCACTGAACGCACTGGAACATCGAAATATCGCCCAGATTCACGGGATGTTGGAAAGGCTTGTTCGGTTTGTGGCAATACTCGCATTTGTGTGCGGCGAGCGCGCCCAGATCGACCGGGTGCTGGAATGGTCCGGTCTTCGCATTATTTTCGGGCGGTCCGGCAGAGTCGTAGATTACCGTGTGGCAGGTGGTGCAGTTGTTGGTGATGACTTTGCCGGTGTTGCTGACGTGCTCGCCATCGTGACAGCGGAAGCAGCCCGAGAAGTAAAGGTGGCCAATGTTGTTAGGGTGAGTTTGCCAGTCTGTCTTCATCTCCGGAAAAAAGTAAGTCTGAAAGATACGCTGAACTTCAGTTACGGCGCCTTTGATCGCAGCCTGCTTCTGAGCGTACACATCTTTGTAGTTTGTTTGATAGAACTCATTCAGGCCCTTATCAATTGAGGTTAGCGCCTGCGGCGTTGTTTCGTATGAGCCACTCAGGACTTCGACAGCTTTGCGCTTGAGATACGGTATCGAAGGATCCAGCCGGCCAGAGACGAAAGCCTGGTCCACGGCAACATCCGGCGGCAGATAGACGTGTGCGGGACGATTGTGACAATCGACGCAGTCCATCCGGCGCTTACTGGCGGCGGCAATCTGCTCCGGTGACAGTGGCCGGGCGCGATCGTAATACTGCGTGACATTGCCCTGTCGATCTTTGATTTGCACCCAGGGAATTACCTGACGATGATCGTCCGTGGCGATGTAGGTAATTTCGTTCGCAATGTTCATGTGCCAGTGGATGCCCGTGACCAGTCCGGCAGTGGTCGGACTGCCCCCGCCGACGTTTATCAGCATCCGTCTTTGGCGCAGGGTGTTCTGCTCGTCATAGCCGTAACGATTGAAGACCTTCATTTGCGCGCCAAAAAACTTCTCGGGCCAGTGACACTGCTCGCAGGTTTCCGGCGCCGGCCGGAGGTTGTGCACCGGCGTGCTGATGGGCCGCGAATATTTATTGAAGGTCACTGAATAGAGCTGGTAAGCGCCGGAGAGTTTTGAACGCGCGTACCAACCGGCGCCTGATCCGACGTGACAATCAACGCAGCGTACCCGCGCATGAGCGCCAGCCTGATACGCCATGAATTCCGGCTTCATCACGGTGTGACAAGTCTGGCCACAGAAGGGCACCGATTCGGTGTATTCAAACGCGCGATAACTTCCGAAGGCGCTGGCTGAGACAAAGAAAAACGTGACCACGAGAAAGGCCAGGAAGGCGCGACGAGCATGAGGGTCGTTCAGATCCAGCTTTGGATAAGCCGTGATGACATCGGGCGCCGTTCGCCGACGTCGTCGCCGCTCCAGGATCATGCCCAACCCGACCACGAACAGGCCAAACATCAGGACCGAGGGGAAAATTATGTAAGTGAGGATCCCAACATAAGGATTCTCAACATCTGACGTGGCCTCTATGAAAAAGAGGAGGACAACACTTGCCAGGCTGGCGATGGCGATCGCTGCCCCTACGAAGCTGATGTAGTTGCGGAAGAGGCTCAGCTTTTTGCGAGCCAATGGTTCGATCTCGGCCATCTTGTTCTGCTCTAAAATAGACTATCAAACCGGCTACCGCAACGATGAGATCAGATCCAATCGTCCTTAATTGCTAAGCCCTCAACACGGTCGCGTTGCCGGGCCAATTAGAACACATTCAATCCGCCGGACGCTCATCCGACGTTGTATCTTCCGTTTTCACTTCCTCTTGCTCGGTCTCTTTCTGCAATTGTTCGTACGCCAGTTCGTGCTCTTCCTTATATGATTCTTCAGACACTCGCCCGTCGATAAAAGCAAAGTTGACCGGATAAACATCAGGATCGAAAATCACCTGATAGAAGTGCCAGACGACTATGGCGAGTGTGGCCAGCACTGCTTCGTAGAAATGAATTGCCAGCGCAATATCAATCCACCATCTCGCCAGAAAACTAAATACCGCAATCTTGAACCAAATCATCAATCCGGTTAGACCCATTATGATCGTGCCCCACACAACCGCCCAGTACTCGGCTTTTTCTGCGTAACCGAAACGCGCAATTTTGGGCCTGAGTTTTCGGACTCCCAGATAGTAGCCGGAATTTTGTAGCACGTCCTTGAAGTCTTTCAGTCTCGGCAGCATGTCTTTGACCCACTGCCGCCCTTCCGAACTCAGCGCGAGATAGAGCACGTGATACGTCCCGGTCACTAGCATGATTACCGCCGCGATGCGGTGAATGGTGCGCCGGAGAGTTTCATTCGATCCCAAGAGCCACGCCAGCCAGGAATCGGGATACTGAAGCGCAAACCCGGAAAACACGAGCACCATGAAGCTCGTTAACAACAGCCAGTGCTGCCATCGTTGATTCAGGGTCAGCCGAATGATCGTCCTCGGTTCGTAACGGCGCTTGGCTGCTGCCTTCTTTCGCCACACGAGCGCGTTGTGGACAACCATTCCACCAATGACCAGCACAATCAGCGGCAGATAGATCCAACGGACAACTCTTGTTCCCACCACTGACATGTCGCGTCCGTAAGCCACGCCCGAGGTTAACGCTGTGCCGCTATGAATCCGGCCCCTGGTAAAGTTGGCGGTAGCGCCGACGTGGCACTGCCCGCACGTCTGCGGCAGATTAGCGACATTGATCATCGATTTCGGATCGGACGAAGGCAGAATGTTGTGAACCCCATGACAGCTCGCGCAATTCGCGACAACTTTCGATCCGAACTTTGAGGCCAGTCCGTGGTAGCTGGCCTGGTAACTGCTCACGCGTTCGCTTGCCACGCCAAACTCCTGCGTCAGGGCGACCCCCTCGTGGCACTTGGCGCAGCTTTCCGTGCCTACCGCGACCGAAGCGGGTCCGGCATTTTGCTCAAACGGCATTTTGATGTTGTGAATGCCGTGGCAATCGGTACAGACCGGCGCGCGCGAAACCCCTCGCACTACGGCCTGACCGTGTACGCTCGCTGTGAATTCGTGCGCTTCAGTTTCGTGGCACTTCCCACAGGTCCGGGGAATATTGACTTTGAAGATTGATGACTGTGGATCCGATGCGGCGCGAATGTCGTGACTATTGTGGCAGTCGGTGCACACTGCCGCACGCTGGTTACCACGCGCCATGGCCTGGGCGTGCACACTCTCTCGGTAGGACAGAAACGGTTGATTAGAAATTCCGCTTCCCTGCATGACGGACTTGTCGCCGTGGCAACGACCGCAGGTCTCGGCGACGTTGGCGCGACTTATCGTTGACCTGGGATCGCTGGCAGGCAGGATCGTAGTCAGGTCACCGTTTCTTGTATGGCAATCAACACATGCGGGTCCCTTTGCTCCACTCCGAATCGACAGCGCGTGGAAGCTATGGTCGTAGTCGCTGTGCGGTTCAGTATGGAAAAGAGCGCCACCGAGATATGGAAGAGTCTTACCGGCAGCGTGACAACCCTGGCATTGGAGCACCGGCTTGTTGGAGTTCGCGTTTACTGTGCTCTGATTGGTCCCGGTAACTGAGGGTGTCGCTGGAGGCGTTGAGGCCTGGGTTTGTGCCTCACTGAAGCGGACAAATTGGAAAAGGCCGCAAAGCAGCAGGACAAAGAGAACAGCCGTGGGTAGAACGCAGCGTGTCATGGGCCGTCGTGAACACACACGAACGATCTCCCGGGCCGTCCTTCGAGCGGCCCGGGAGATCGACTAGCAATAAGTGAACTCGCGCACAGTAAGCGCGTTCTCAGTCTACAAAACCTAATGCCTTTGCGACTTCATGAACGTGACCAGCGCCGTCGCTTGATCCACCGTGATGCCTTTTTCCTCAAAGCCTGGCATATTCGGCGGCTTCTCCATCTTCCTCCCCTTTAGCACGGTCTGGATGAGATCAGCGTCCGCCTTGGTCGCATCAAACTTCTTCTCAGCGGTTGCTCCATGGCAAGCAACGCACTTGGTCTTGAACAACGCGGCACCATCATCCTGAGTAGCAGTCCGCGCGGGCACGGGAACAATCAACAACGTCGCCGCGATCATCACACCGGCGAGCACAAACCCCACCTTTTTCAATCGAGCAATCGAAACCTTCACCATTGCGTCAACCTTTCGTCTATTTAGCTCTGCAAGCTCGGGTCAAACCCCCAAGTATGCTGCAGCGCAATGGCTGTGCCGGGCAAGGATAAGGAGAAATCGCAAGTTAGATCCGCTGTTTGCGACCTTTTGCCCAGAAGAACGGAAAATTCCTCACCGGGGACCCTCACTTCAAGCTACAGTTTTCTTGTGACAAGCGACGCACTTCTTCGATGTCGGCGGCGCCGGAGTCAAATCAGGTCTGGCCTTCATAACTTCGTCATGGCAGGCGCCACAGGTTCTATGGAACGCCTGCTGGTTAGTCATGATCGTAGGTTCTGCGCTGCCTTCAAACTTGACTTGCGGAATCTCCGGCAGCACTTTTGGCTTAGTATCCGCTCGCGCATGACAATCGCGGCAGACAGCTCCAACTGCATTCGGATCCTTTGCAAGACACTCCAGCGTTAAAGTAGTGGTCCGGTCCGCCGGCCACACTGTTTTGTGCGGGGGATGCTTCACCGCTTCAGACGCAGGTTGCGCGGTGTGATGACATTCGACACACGCAATCGGTTTAGTGCCGTCCACGCTGCGGTTCTTGGTAATGTGATCGAGGTGGTTGAACGTAACCTGCCCCAACTTCGCATCCTTCGCCAGGATGATTGTCTCTGGCGGTTTCTTTCCATCCTGTGCCGTCACGTCGGCGGTGATCGTCGGTGAGCCCGAGATCAGCAGGATCGCAAAAATGAAGGCTGCGAGTAGCAATAGAACTTTCATGGTTAAACTCCTTTGGAACCCAAGTTTTTTGTAACATCAAAAACGCCACGCGGATCCAGTGTGGCAACGTTTGCAGGCAGTGAAATCATCACCGCCGAACGCGCGCTTGCCGTCATGGCAAGTAATGCAACTTTGCCCGCGACCGGTTGCGTGATGGTTGAGCGGTTCCGGCGCCGTGACTTGCCTTCGCTGCGGCATTCCCGCTCTGACCTGATGGCATTCATTGCAGGTGACCTTTTGATGCTTTGCATGACTAAAGCTAACGCGGAATGCTTGCGCGAACGCCGGCGTCCGGGAATATCCGCCCAACTGATGACAAGTGCCGCACGAAGAAATATCGCGACCGCCGGCTTGTGCCCGCGGAGTGTGGCATCCATAGCAGGTCGCATGCGCGTTGAATCCCGCTGGGATCGACATCGCCACACCACCACGCGCGGGCCGATGGCACGTCGCACAACTGACACTTCCCATCTTCACATGCCGTGCGTGATCGAACTTCATTCTGAAGCTCTTCAGACGCGGGAATGATTTCAATGCCCCTGCCTTCACATCGGTATGACAGATAGTGCAGATCGGGCTGTCAGAATTTGAAAACTGCTGCGCATGACATCCGGCGCAAGGCAAGTGACCGGAACCGCCCGGCCGCTTCGGAATTGGTGAATTAGATTCGCGACGATGACACAGCAGACAAGGGAGTCGAGAATGATTTTGGCTGTTGTGCTGAAACTTTCCGTAATCCAGTCCTTCCGGAAATTGCATCTGCTCCTGATTGGACTCAGCGCGTCTAGCGGACGCAGACAAGCCGAAATCGACAACCGCGGCCAAAGCACACAGAACGCTCGCAACAAGCAAAAGGCGCGGGAAAGTCGCAACGAAGGATGACCAAGTCAACGAGCCCGCGTCAGCGGGTGTCATATCGGTAGCCCCGGGCGTGAGCCCGGGGATGACACGCCTAGAAAAACACTTAAGCCCCGCTAGGGGCGACAGATTTTCTGCCGCCCTCTTCGAGGGCTCGCTATTAGCGTTGCCGTTGATCCCCGGCCTTCCGCCCGGGGCTACACTCTGCCGCCGGCTTCGCCGACTCATTGATCCAACTTTTCCCACGGTGTCCTTCATGTAACTTACAACGACTGCTTCACTTTCGCCTGCGGTGTTGGAATCGCCTGCGGATGATCTTCGGGCACACCCTCCCGGCCCAAGATGATATGACACTTGGAACAAACAGAATTTGGATCCTTTTTCTTCTGATCGAGCTCGAAATTCAAAGCGCCGCCGTCATCTGTCGTAGCCGTGATGTGACAGCCATCGGCGCCACCGCACGAGCGGACTGGGACCCTCGTAGTTTTAGGATCGAGCGTATTGAACGTCGCCACGTTATGACAGCCGAGGCAATTTAGGTCCGGGTGCTCACCGCCTTCATGACGAAACGCGCCGGCCGAAATTCGCCTGCTCCATCTTGCGAGGATGATCTTATCCGTAATCCCCATGTCAGCAGCCGGCTTTGGATCGAAATCGACTTTCAGGCTCGGCTCTGCCGACACGAGCTTATGGCAAACATTGCAGTCCTTGGGCTCGGGCGCAATTCCGGAATCTGCATTGTGACAGGTGAAGCAGACCGTGTGACTGTTCGGGATGGTTTTGAATGTGCCTTTCTTCAACCAAAAATTGTCGCCCAGATTTTTCGGAGGCTTCGTTACGTATTCTTCACTGGAATTGCCCTGCGGCTGATACGTCTCGTGACAGACGGGACAGCTCTTTGGCGGCTCGTCCTTTTTCTTTTCCTGGAGAGACACCGTCACCAACCAACCGCGCGGATCTCGTCCCGGCCGCGGCCCGTTAAAGCCGACGACGTCGATGTGCTTGTCATGCGGGAAACCGACGCCGAATTCCGAAACGAATTCCCTTCTCTTTTTCGTCGGATCGTTAACGTCGCCGAGACTGGGAAACAGCCAGCGGCTTGTGTCACGCGGACTGTTTGCGATATGGCAGTTCGAGCAAATCGCGGGTGCCGGTCTTTCACGCGCAAAGAACTGCGTGCGATGGCAATTCAAACAGGAAGAGTGCTCGGGAAAATCAGCGACATCTGGAAACGCCGCGTCGCCCTTACGTACTTCCTTCCAATTCTTCGAGGGAACCTGGTGACAGGAGCTGCATACCAGCTTCTGATCTACTACATGAGTTTGATGAGAGAACTTCGTATAATCGACGCGCGGTTTTTTTGGCGTCGCGACCTTCTTCTGCGGGCGACGTTGCTGTGGTTGGTTGCCGGTCTCTGTTCGCGCCAAGATCGACATAAGTTGCGGCGTCAGAAACAGCAAAAACGCCGCGAACGTGAACGCAAACAAGCCTTGATAGCGCAGCTTCATTAGTTTGAGGTCTTCTCTGTGCAACCTTTGTGTCCTGCGGTGTCTCGGTGGTGAATAAACGCCCGACAACCACTTAACACAGAGACCGGAGAGAGCACAGAGGTCACACAGAGAAATCGATTTTAAGACACCACCCTATTACGCGCCTTCAGCGCTTTCTTTTTGTCGACTCTCGATCTGCCTGATTTTTAAATACACCAGGCCGGCCAGGAATAGAATGAAAACCAGCGAAACTGCGAGTCCCTTGCGCCTGAAGCTCCGTTCCGCCAGCGCGGCCAGTCCCGCCTGATAACCCTTAGCCGAGGCTGCCAGCCCCGGCGCAACTACCTTATCGACTTCGGCAGTCGCGGAAGAATGTATCAGCACTCTGGCGTGGGTCAACGCATCTGTTGCTTCCTTCATTTCAAACAGCGGGCGGCTCACTTCCATGCCGGCGCGCTCGGCGTTGTTCAGAATATCAGTCGATTTCCCGATACTCGCGATCAACTCATCGATCTGCGAACGCATCCGACCCGCCGCAACGAAGCCCTTGTCACCAGGTGTGTGACAGTTGATGCACAGCGAGCCCCGGGTGGTCCCGATCAGCTGATCGTTAGGCTTGGCAATCGCATGATTGCTGTGACACGTGATGCATTCGGCCAGCTGCTTCTGATCAAACGCAGCTTTGTGCGGACTGGTCTGAAAAAGCTCAGCCTGGCGCGCATGACACTGGCCGCAGACATTCGCGACAGAGGCGATGCCCGGCGGTGTAGCGCCATGATTGCCATGACAATCGTTACAGGTCGGAGCGGACAAATCCTGCTTCTCATAGAGAGCCTTCGCATGAACACTCTGCTTATACTTGTCGTACTGATCGCTCGGAATTCCGAATCCGCGCATGTAGTCGGCGCTGGCATGACACTTGGAGCATGTTTCGGCAACGTTCGAAGGATAAACGGACGATAGCGGATCGGTGATGGCCCTGATGCCATGGACGCTGTGACAACTGATGCAGGTAGCGACCCGCGTCTCTCCGCTCTTCAGCAGCTTGCCGTGTACACTCGTGGAGTATTCACGTTCCTGATCTACCCGCAGCGAAGGATTAAATCTCTTCATGAGGTTCGCGTCGCTGTGGCACTTGCCACAATACGCGGGAATATCGAGCGTCTTTGGTTTTCCCAAATAACCTTTTCGTGGATCCTTTGCGCCTTCCTTAGTATCTGCGTTGGGATCGCCGCCATGGCAATCATTGCACGAAAGTCCCCGAGCATGATGAATGTCGTTATCGAAGAGTTTCGCCGGCGCACTCAGTCTCGGATCGTCCAATCGGGAGTGACATTCGATGCACGAACTCTTCTTCTGGGCGGACGCCAACGTAAATAGCAGAAGAATCATCGCCATCCGCAAAATGATACCGGCCGACCACCGCGCCAACATGGCCACGTCTCGATGAGCGTTCATTTGCCGATCAGTCCGCATGGTTTTCACGTAACGTAGCCGACGATGGTCATCACCACGATGAACAGAAGAGCGCCGATCCCGATCAGGTTGAAGACCAGTCGTCTTCGTTTATCCTCTGGCGACCGGTCCACAAATGGCACAATGAACAGGAGCAAGGCGACGAAGTTGAAGGCCATGATCCCAATCACTTCGCCGTCGAATCTCCAAATCTTTGCCGGCAGGTACTTCAGCGTCTGAAACATGAACAGGAAATACCATTCAGGCTTGATGCCTGCCGGCGCCGGCGCAAACGCGTCAGC
>JBGQJH010000059.1:0-9366 GCA_041498935.1 Pyrinomonadaceae bacterium
CATTCAGTGGTTACCGATTCTTTTGTCCACAAGTTGGCCACTGCCAGAAAGCAATCACTTTGACGAGTAAGGCTGTGACGTTGATAGGTGTGAGGTTAGTGGTCGGGGCGAGAGGATTCGAACCTCCGACCTCTCGGTCCCGAACCGAGCGCTCTACCAGGCTGAGCCACGCCCCGACAAGTGAATGGATAATAGGGAAGGCTGCACCTGGTGTCAAACCCCACAAAAACACCCTACCTAATTCCTCAGCCTGCCTGCCAAAAGCCTTCCAAAAAGGCCCGCACATTCTTTCGTCCTTATCGGTCCGCCGGTCGTCTAATTGTTTGACTCAGGAACGGTCAAGAGTGGTATAGTTTTCGCTAGCCTGGGTTATTGGCCGGGTGGCCCCTCCACCAATCCAATTGGTAATCAGCCTCATAGTTTGCCGTTAGCATTTGCACTTTTGCAGAAGCCTGTATGGAGAGTCCATCCTATGACGATCAGTCTCCTGTGCCGCTCGCCTAAGAGTCTTCTTAGACTCATTGGTGTCGCTCTCCTGACCGCCATCAGCGGGGCCGTAAGCACCAGTCACGCCGCAAACCCAAGTAAAGCGCCAGTACTGATAACCGATGTCAGCTCCACACGAGCGGTAGCCCTGGAGTCTGTTACGTTGAAGGCCGAGCCTTTTCCGCTAACTTCAAGTGTACAGTTCAGCACGGACACGCGTACCCGCGTCTGCATCTTCGCCATGAACCTGGAGCTGTTTGCAGGCGAGGGGGCCAACGCTTTCAGTGCTGACGTGCAGGATGCGGCGGGAAAACTCTATTCACTGAAGGTCGAATACAAAGGGCCAGTGGCCGGGTTTCCCGGAATCACAATGCTAATCGTTCGGCTTGCTGATGACCTCGGAGACGTGGGAGACGTATTACTGCGCTTGAACCTGCACGGCGTTTCGAGCAACCGCGTGCGCGTTGCGATTGGTCACATGGGTGGTGGACCAGCCGACGATCCTGGCTCGGTTCCGACTCCAGTTTTCGGCGATCCCACTGTTCCGGATCCAGTAGCAACTCCGAACCCCTATACGGATCCATCGTTCGCGTCGGGCGCTGATGGCATCAGGTTCCTCGAGCAAGCGACCTGGGGCCCGACTTATTACCCCGTGGGCGGCGAGCTCGCCCGCGTTCGCAGCATGGGTTATGCGAACTGGATAAACGATCAGTTCAACCAGCCGCCTCTTTTCGGCGCTACGCAGTCCAACTATCCAACCCCAGACAACTATCCCACCGATGTTGGGACCGGTTGTCCTACTGGATCGCCCGCCACCTGTGGGCGAGATCACTACACGATGTATCCGCTGCAGATCCAATTTTTCCAAAATACCCTAACGAGGCAGGATCAACTCCGTCAGCGAGTAGCTTTCGCGTTACACAAACTTATTCCGGTCTCTGGCAATGACTTGAATGGTCAGCCTGCCTGGGTTGCTCCATATCTGCAGGTGCTTGATCGAAATGCTTTCGGAAACTTCCGACAAATCCTCCTGGAAGAAACCTTGAATGCCGGTATGGGTGAATACCTCAACATGAGGGGTAATAGCAAGGTCAGTCCGAATGAGAACTATGCCCGCGAGGTCATGCAGTTGTTCTCCGTGGGAGTGGATCTTCTGAATCAGGACGGCACTCCCGTGCTCGACGCGCAAGGGAATCGGATTCCTACTTACAGCCAGGCCGATATCACAAACTTCGCTCGAGTTTTCACGGGATGGAACCTTTCGGCCAATAAGATTTGGACAGGTGATGGTGTCACTCCGGTGCCGAACTATACCGACCCAATGTTGCTGGTTAATAACTTCAACGGAACATACGATATTGGTCAGAAGACCATATTGAATGGGACGATCCTGCCCGCTTGTACGAATTGTACTACCCTTGCGAACTCCCAGGCCTACAAGAACAACGAGTTGAATCTAGCGGTTGATAATCTTTTCAATCACCAGAACGCGGGCCCGTACCTTTGCACTGCACTAATTCATGGTCTGGTCACGAGCAATCCCAGTCCAGCCTATATTGGACGTTGTTCCGCTGCCTTTGCGAATAACGGCTCAGGCGTTCGCGGCGATATGAAAGCTGTGATAACTGCGATTCTCCTGGACATTGAAGCCCGTGGGGATCTGAAGAACGCGCCGAACTATGGTCATCTGCGCGAGCCGGTGCTGTTGGCGACAGACCTGCTTCGAACATTCAATGGGACGAGCGACGGAAATATCTCGTCGAGCGGAACGAGGGAGGGCCTCCTCATTGACATGGGACAGAATCTGTTTAATCCGCCGACGGTGTTTAGCTATTTTCCGGCGGACCTGGGCTTGCCGGGGACGAATTTGCTTGGGCCCGAATTTGGGATTCTTGACACCTCTACCACCTACAAACGGGCAAACTTTGTTAACACGCTCTTCATGGTTGGAATCGCAGCTAGTCCTCCCGATAAGCCGACCGGGACGCAGGTTAACTACTCGTCGTACCAGGCCATCCTTACCGGAGGCGGAACGCCGCAGAATCTTGTGGACGCGCTGGATACTGACATGATGCACAACACAATGTCTTCGGCAGCGAAGTCGAATATCGTGACCACCATCACGGCTATTACTAACGCGAATGCTACGACGGAGGCCCAGCAACGTACGCAGACGGCTATCTATTTAATCGCGACCTCATCGCAATATCAGGTGGAGAGGTAAACAGATGACGCAATCACGGAGAAACTTTCTGAGAAACTCGGCCTGCGGTCTCAGCGCCGCGGCGTTA
Organism: Pyrinomonadaceae bacterium; assembly: GCA_041498935.1. Taxonomy (GTDB): domain Bacteria; phylum Acidobacteriota; class Blastocatellia; order Pyrinomonadales; family Pyrinomonadaceae; genus PSRF01. The sequence continues at coordinate 2,778 of JBGQJH010000059.1, forward strand.
CTTTCCAGCCTGGACCAACTCAACCTCGTTCATGCGATGGTGCAGCAGCAGCCTGACGTCGCGTCTGATTACAAAGCGTTGGTTTGTATCTTTCTGTCCGGCGGCAATGATTGTAACAACACAATAATTCCGCTGGATTCGGAATACAACTCATACTTCACCGTCCGCAACCCTTCTGGCCTCGCCATTCCGCAGGCGTCATTACTGCCGCTGCCCAATTCAATTGGCGGCGGCGGCCGGCCGTTCGGCATGCACCCAAATTTATCGCCGGAAGTCGCCACCCCGGCATTGGCAAAAGGTCTGTTGGACGTTTGGAACGCTGGAAGACTCGCAGTTCTGTTCAATACGGGTAACCTGGTACAACCACTTACCCGGGCACAGTATCTGGCCGGTTCCCCAAAACCTTATCAGCTGTTCTCGCATTCTGATCAAGTGACTCAACAGCAAACAGTTTCATCCAAGTCAGTGGGCCAAACGGGTTGGGGCGGACGCGTTTCTGATTTGACCGGAGCGTTGAATGGAAGCGTCACGCTGCCGATGAACGTCTCCGTGGCCGGAACAAACTTGTTTCAGACAGGAATAAGCAGTCGCCAACTGGCAATCGGTTCGACCGGGAGTCTTTCCGGAGTGCTTAACCTCAATTGGACAAATGGTGTGGCATCGGCGAATCCATTTAACAACGGTAGCAGCTATCGAGCGTTGCTCGGAATGGACACCGATGGGTTCCTGATAAGGGCGGCGAGCGACACGACAAATGGGGCGTTGACGGCGGATGCGGCGTTGAATTCGGCGGGCGACCCGACGCTTACTGCGGTATTCCCAGCCACCTCGCTTGGTAATCAGTTGAAACAAATTGCCAAGTTAATCAAGGTTAGAGACCTCGCCGGAATCACCATGAAGCGCCAGATTTTCTTCTGCACACTTGGTAACTTTGATACCCACACAAACCAGACGAGCTCAACGCTGACGGGCAACCAGGGAAATAACTTTACTACGTTGAGTCAGGCGATGAAAGCCTTCTACGACGAAATGGTCGCACAGGGAATAAGCGACAAGGTTACAACCTTCACGCAGTCTGACTTCGGGCGTACTTTGCAGCCGTCAGGATCCGGCGTGGGAGCGGTAGGGTCAGATCACGCCTGGGGCAACCACGCCTTGATCATGGGTGGCGCAGTAATTGGTCGCGCCTTCTACGGTACCTATCCCATACTTACGCTTGGCGGTCCTGACGACACGGACAACCGCGGCCGCTGGATACCCACGACGTCGGTCGATCAGTATGCTGCCACACTTGCAAGCTGGTATGGACTTGCGCCGGCGGACATTCCGACTGTGTTTCCGAACCTTTCCAACTTCGCGCCACAGAATCTTGGCTTCCTGAGCTGAAGAAATTGTGCGCGAGATTCCCCGAGGGCCGAGCGTGGTTGAGCAAGGATATCGATCAACCATCTCGGCCCTTAGTAGTTGTGAGGCGTCTTAACAAACATCGTTTCCCGCTATAATGGCGAAGCGTTTGCAAAGGGAGCCTGAAGTCTCCCATCGATTTGTTATTGGACAAAGAAGGGCGGAAGCATCACTGAACTTCTGAACCAATGGGAAAACACAACCAGGGAAAAGGACGAGTTAGCGTTTCGGGCACCCTCATTTTGGCATTGCTTGCGCTGGGTGTGCTAGCGCTGAACCATCGAAGGCTCAGTCACCAGACCACAGACCACGACACTGGCGGCACCGCACAGAGCCAGGGACGCAATTCAAACTTTGGCCCTCGCGTGGCCCAACATTTCAATCCACCGATTTCAGCGGACGTTCTCACCGGGAACCTGCCATTAAGTTTTGAGCCTAACCGTGGTCAGACTGATTCCCAGGTGAGATTTTTTTCACGTGGCCCCGGTTACAACGTCTTCCTGACACCGACTGAAGCGGTCTTTGCCTTGCGAAGGCCCACTCCTCGCGGCGGATTGCGGAATGACGCAGCGCTGAACGCGACAAAGGAGAGACGCGAGCGCGTGTCTGTCTTGCGCATGTCGCTAAAGGGCGCGAATCCTCGAGCGCTCACGAAGGGGACTGACCAGCTTCCTGGCGTTAAGAACTATCTTATCGGCAGAAACTCGAGGGGGTGGCAGACAGATGTGCCCACCTATCGCAAAGTTCGCTACGAAGAGATCTATCCGGGAATCAATCTGAGCTATTACGGAACTCAGAAGCAACTCGAATACGACTTTGAAGTTGCGCCGGGCGCAGATCCCAGTTGGATCAGATTGGTGTGCGACGGCGCCGAAGTGGTCATCGATGCTCAGGGCGATCTGGTGCTGAGGCTGAAAGAGGGTGAACTGCACGAGCACAAGCCGGTGGTCTACCAGGACTTGAACGGGCAGCGCGTCGCGGTTGACGGACGCTTCGTGATCCGGCGTGGGCGTGAGATAGGATTTGAGGCAGGCGCATACGACGAGAGCCGCACACTGATAATCGATCCCACTCTCGTTTATTCGACTTACCTCGGCGGGACCGGAAACGATTCAGGCGGTAGCATTGACCTCGACAACAGCGGCAATATCTACATTGCCGGTACGACAGGTTCGACAACTTTTCCAACTCAGAATCCCTATCAGCCCTCGATTGCCGGCCTGGAAGATGTGTTTGTCACCAAACTCGATCCGACGGGCAGCAGCATCCTTTATTCAACTTATCTCGGCGGCGCCGGCAATGATCACGGCGACGGAATCTTCGTCGATAAAACCACCGGCGCGGCTTACGTTGTTGGCCGCGTGGATGCTTTGTCGATCAACTTCCCCACCACACCCGGCGCGTTTGCGACAACTTATCGCGGCGGAGACTTCGATGCGTTTGTCCTCAAATTGAACAGCCAGGGAAATGGGCTCGCTTATTCGACATTCCTGGGCGGGGAACAGAACGACTCGGCCGTCGGGGTCGTGGCAGATTCCAGTGGCAATGCTTACGTGACGGGAGGCACTCGCTCGACTGGCTTTCCTGCCACGCCAAACGCGTACCAGTCGTTCGTGGCCGGTGATACGGATGCCTACCTCGTTAAGGTGAATCCAGCTGGTAGCAGTTTGCTGTATTCGACTTTGCTTGGAGGTGGAGCCACGGACCGGGGAAGCAACGTGCGCGTAGACAATTTGGGCAACGCGTATTTGGTTGGCTACACCAGTTCGCAGGACTTCCCAACCGAGATGGCCTTCCAGAATTCCCCGGCGGGAAGCTTCGATGCGTTCGTTGCCAAGATCGACACGAATGCCAACGGCGCAGCTTCACTGATCTTCTGCACCTATCTTGGCGGCACTGGGGACGACAAAGCTTATGGCGTCGCCATCGACAATGACGGAAACAACATTTACGTTAGCGGTCAGACTTCCTCGAACAACTTTCCGCTGCAGAGTCCGGCTCAACCCGCGTTCGGCGGGTCGTTTGACGCCTTCATCGCAAAGATATCCAGCGCCGGAGCGAAGGCTTATGCGACCTATCTGGGCGGAAGCGGCGATGACCGGGGCGCTGGGATCGCAGTTAACAGCGCCGGTGCGGCTTATGTAACGGGCTTCACTTCGTCAACGAATTTTCCCACCGTGACGCCGCTGCAAATCGCCAACGGTGGCGGCTTTGATGCGTTTGTAGCGAAATTGAATCCGAGCGGCAGCGCATTCCAATATTCAACCTACCTTGGCGGCAGTGCGAATGAGAGCAACACCAGCACAGTCACCTCGACAAATCCGATTGCGCTCGATGCCTCGAGCGATGCTTACATAACCGGCTTTACCTCCTCAACGAATTTCCCGACGGCGGCGCCCCTGCAACCGGCCAACGGCGGCAATCAGGATGCGTTCGTGGTAAGAATCTCCGATGCCGCACCGGCTGCGGATTACTCGATCATGATCGCGCCGGGTTCCCGTACTGTACTACCCGGCGGCGGCACTACGTTCACGATCACAGCTACCCCCGTAGGCGGTTTCACCGGTGTGATATCTTTGAGTGCCTCCGGCTTTTCGAATGATTCCAACGCGAGTTTCAACCCCACGACAATCACGATCACGGATCCTTCGGCGAAGTCATCGACCTTGACTGTGACCACCACAGCGGCGACCCCGCCAGGAACCTACTCGCTAAGCATCGACACTACGAGCGGGAACCTGCAACACTCCGGTTCAGCGCAACTCTTTGTTTCCGGAACCGCGAGCGCCAACCTGGCGATTACCAAGACTGCTTCACCGAATCCCGCAACCTCTCTGGCAAACCTTACCTATCGCATCACCGTGACGAACAATGGCCCATCACCGGCGACCAACATAACCGTAACTGACCAACTGCCGTCGGGCCCCGCGTTTGTCTCGGCGATCCCACCGCAAGGTAGTGCCTGTAATGGGACGACGACGGTCACCTGCAACCTGGGCTCAATTGCGAACGGAGCGTTCGCGATTGTGAACATCACGGTAACGCCCCAGATATCCGGTCAATTGTCCAACACCGTGAGCGTGGCGGGGGCCGAGAGTGATCCGGACTCGAACGATAACTCGACCACGATTCAGACAACCGTGAACGCACCAGCCATTGGTCCTTCGATGCTGGATCCAAATCTTTCGGTCACGACAGTGGTTAACGGACTGTCACAACCGACCAGCATGGCCTTCATCGGGAACAACGATTTCTTGGTGCTGGAGAAGAATACGGGCAAGGTTCAGCATGTTATCAACGGAGTGATTCAAAGTACGCCAGCTCTCGATCTGGCCGTCAACAGCGCGTCCGAACGCGGCGCGCTGGGTATAGCATTGCATCCAAACTTTGCGCTAAACGGCTTTGTCTATCTGTACTGGACGGAAAGCAGCACCGGCGTTGATTCAACCACCACTGCCGAAGTTCCGATACTTGGGAATCGCGTCGATCGGTACATCTGGAACGGTGCGACCCTGACGTTCGATCGCAATTTCATCAAACTTCGTTCGTATCAAGCCGATGCGAACCAACCGCTACGCGGCAATCACAATGGCGGCGTCTTGCGCTTTGGCCCGGACGGAAAGCTCTACATCCTCATGGGTGATAACGGTCGCCGCGGTCTCCTACAGAATAACCAGCTCGGCCCGCTGCCTGACGACCAGTTTGGAGGGCCGGAACCCGACAACAATCATCTGACTGGTTTTATCCTGCGGCTCAACGATGACGGATCGACGCCGACGGACAATCCTTTCTTTAACGCCACGACAAATCTTACGGGTGAGGCCGCTGCGAATATCAAGAAGCTTTTCGCCTACGGGGTGCGCAACGGGTTCGGAATGGGATTCGATCCGCTCTCTGGAAATTTGTGGGATCAGGAGAACGGCGACGATGCGTTTGACGAGATGAATCGAGTCACCGCAGGCTCGAACAACGGCTGGGTCGAAATGATGGGCCCCAACAGCCGCGTGGCGCAGTTCAAGCAGATCGAATCGACGTACGGCAGCGGCGACTTGCAACAGCTGCGATGGCCGCCTTCTTTGATCGCCGATACTCCGGCCGCGGCGCTCACGCGTCTCTACATGCTGCCCGGGGCCCACTACAACGATCCGGAATTCAGTTGGAAGTATGCTATTCCGGCAGCGCCTCTGGGCTTTGTTAAGGGCAGGGGACTGGGCCCGCAATTTGAAGGGGACATGTTTGTGGGTGCGTCGCGTACATTTCTCGCGGGCGGTTTCCTCTTTCGACTTAAGCTGACCCCGGATCGTTTGCACTTCGCGTTTACTGACTCGAGACTAAACGATCTCGTCGCCGACAATCTCGATAAGTTCGACATCACGGAGAGCGAAAGCCTGCTGATTGGGCGCGACTTCGGCATCACAACTGACATCGAAACCGGGCCTAACGGCGATCTTTTTGTTGTCTCTAACACCAATAGCTCCGTCTACGAAATCTCGGGGAAGCAGCCGCTCGTGTTCACGGCCAATTTGAATAGCGCGCAAGAAACTCCACCAAACAATTCAACGGCGACCGGCACTGCGACTTTGCTGCTGAGCCCGGACGAACAGACGGCACTTGTGTCCCTAAATTTTACGGGCCTGTCGAGCGCGGAAACCGCCGCGCACATTCATGGCCCGGCGGCACCGGGCGTGGCGGGTAATGTTCTGTTCCCTCTGCCCAACGGTAGTTTTACTGATTTCCTGGTTTCGCCGTCGGCGACTGACGTACAGAACCTGAAGAATGGACAGTTGTACATCAATGTCCACAGCAGCAACTTTCTGAATGGCGAGATTCGCGGTCAGTTTGGCACCGCTTCGTCCGCGAGCAGTGTGCAGTTCAGTTCCGCAAATTACTTTGTCAGCGAAGCGGCCGGGCGCGCGACAATCACCTTCACCAGGATCGGCGACGCGACGACGGCAGCCAGTGTCAACTACGCCACCAGTGATGCCGCCGGCGCTAACAACTGCAACGTGGTTAACAGCAACGCTTCTGCTCGCTGTGATTACGCTCCGGCGATTGGTACGGTTCACTTTGCAGCGGGCGAGGTTTTTAAGACCGTCGACATTCCTCTGACGGATGATGCTTACGCTGAAGGCAACGAAAACTTCACTGTTACTTTGAGCAATTCGGTCGGCGCGACTCTCGGTTC
>JBGQJH010000060.1:0-9261 GCA_041498935.1 Pyrinomonadaceae bacterium
CGGCAACTGACAATTGCACGCGTCTATGGGATTCCCGTCCGCATAGACTATCGCTGGTTTGCTGTCGTTGCGCTGAGCGTTTGGCTGATTGAGAGCAATCTGCATAACCACGCTATCCAGGTTGGCAACGTGCGGTTGCCGCCGCACGCTCAGGCAACTGCATGGATGCTCGGGCTGATTACCACCGCAGGACTCTTCCTTTCCGTCTTTGGCCATGAACTTTCACACGCCCTGATGGCCAGAGCTGAAGGCATTGAAATTGAAGAGATCGTTCTCCACCCCTTCGGCGGTCTGGCTCGTCTCAAGACCGAGCCTCAAAATCCGCGGGCCGAGTTCCGCATTGCATTGGCTGGCCCGGCGTCAAGTTTCTTGTTTGCCTTACTCGCTTTTGCAGGCGCCAAGATCGCGGCGCTGGGAAACTACGAAGGAACGGTCGTTGTCTTCTTTTTGATTGCTGCGGGCAACTTGCTGCTCGCGCTCTTCAATCTCTTTCCTGGTTATCCGCTTGATGGGGGTCGCGTCTTGCGCGCCATTCTTTGGCACCGAAGTGGAAATATCATTGAAGCAACGCGTAAGGCCGGCATCTGTGGAGTCTTAATCGGCGGCGTACTGATCCTGTTCGGAATTTACATCATGGTCGCGCCAAACTGGCGGCCGGCTCAGCCTTACTTCATGGGCGCGTGGTCGATCCTGGTCGGACTCTTCCTGCTCGATACCGCGGCAAAGGTTGTTAAGAGCGCGCATGGCGCCAGACTGGTGACAGTGGCCGAAGCGATGTCGCCACCGTTCGCGATCGAGCCAGAACTAACTGTCGCGAGATTGGTTGACGACGTTCTTCCGCTTCACCGGCAAACAAGTTTTCCGGTTGCTGTAAACGGTCAGCTTCACGGCATTCTGTCGTTGGAAGATCTGAAGTCGCTGCCACGCGAGCGCTGGGCTACCACGCGTGTGCAAGCGATCATGCGCCCGGTGACCCCGGGTTTTTTTGTCGAACCTTCAACCACGCTCGATTCCGCGCAAGAGCTAATGAAGGATAACGGTGTGGGATCGATCGCGGTAATAAACGCCCACGGTCAACTGGTAGGTTTTCTGCAACGCGGAAAGATCAGGCGGCTGCCAAAAAACGAAATCTCACTCCCATTAGCACCTCGGCTTTAGCCGGTGGCCGCAGAGATCTACCGATCCCCCGACAACCCAAGCGCCATTGCCACAGTCCCGCTTTTTCGCGATAATCCGAGCGGAGCTTCATTTCGTAACAGAGGAAATCATTGATGCTGGCGGTACTTGGCGCGCTCTTTGTCAACGCGTTAATTGCGGTCTTGAAACTCGGGGCGGCGCTCATCACGGGCTCTTCGGGCATGATGGCCGAGGCCCTACACTCGGCTGCCGACACCGCGAATCAGGTGTTTCTGCTCCTTGGATTGCGGTTCTTCAAAAGGCCCGCCTCCAGGAAGCACCCCTTCGGTTACGGGAAAGAGCGCTTCTTCTGGTCTTTCATAGCTGCGATTTTCATTTTCGGAGTTGGTTCGACGTATGCCATCTACGAAGGAATAGTAAAACTAAGGCATCCGCACGCTCCGGAAAATTTGCAGTGGGCCTACTGGGTACTCGGTATTTCGTTCGTGCTGGAAGGTGGGTCGATTTGCCTGGCGATCTATCAGGAAATGAAAGAGGCGCGCCACGATGGCCTGACGTTCTTTGCATATCTTCGCGAGTCGAAGGACCCAACGGCAAAGACGGTGATCTTTGAAGATTCGGCGGCACTGCTCGGAATCCTTATCGCCGCCGGCGGACTTTTTCTGACCGAGCATCACAGTGGCCCCGGCGCTGGCGCTTACTGGGATGGAGTTGCTTCAATACTCATCGGCGTGGTGCTGGCGATAGTCGCTTTTATTCTGGGGAGAACTTCGCGCGGCTTGTTGCTTGGTGAGGCAGCCAATCCGAAGAGCCGGCAAGCAATCAGGCAGGCCATTGAAAGTCATCCGAATGTGATGAAGGTAATAGAACTACTAACTATGCATCTGGCTCCGAGGCAAATCCTGATCAACGCGCATGTTAACCTGCGGGACGATCTCGTGACCGCCGACATCGAGCGAACCAACGAAGAGATCGAGTCTCTAATCAGGAAAGCGGAACCGAAAGTTGAAATGATTTTTCTGGAAACGGCGCGAGCGAGTCACAGCTCGAAGCGAGAGAGCGTTCCGGAACACGTTGGCTGAAAGGGTATCGGGATTTTTCGATTACGGTTGGTGAAACTAAATTGCTGCTTCTGAATCGCAAATCGCAAATCCAGGATTTCAAATTAAGAAATGTTGTTAATACTGCCATACACGGAGTACCTGGGAAGGCTTAGTGAGCCGCGCAATATCGCGGACGTCATTCTTGTCTTCTTGCTTGTGTATGCAGTTTTGAAGCTTGTTCGTGGAACTCGCGCCGCTCCCATGGTGGCCGCGCTCGGAGCTTTTGCCCTCCTCTACTGGCTGGCCGTCACCCAAGATCTCGCCACTTTAAGATTCATTTTGAGCGGTGGCATGCTCTACATCGGCGTTGCCATCATTGTTCTCTTCCAAAACGAGATCCGGCAGGCCCTCATCACCTTTGGCAATCGGTTCCGGGTGCCTTTTACGCGCCAGCAGCTCGGGCAATTCGGCGAGGGTGTGTATGACGAAGTAGTCCTCGCCGCAACAACTTTGGCGTCGACTAAGACAGGCGCCCTGATTGTGATCGAGCGAAACATTGGACTGAAAAACATTATCGATGGCGGCGTGAAATTGGATGCCGAACTCAGTTACGATCTGCTGGTTAGCATTTTCAATACTGAGTCGCCGCTTCATGACGGCGCCGTCGTAGTTCGCCGGCATCGCGTTGCCGCCGCTTCCTGTTTTCTGCCGTTGACTTTGAATCCGCGTCTCTCGCGAGATTTGGGAACGCGGCATCGCGCCGCCCTTGGCGTCACGGAAGACACTGACGCGGTTGCGGTAGTCGTTTCAGAAGAGTCAGGCTTGATTTCTTTCGTGCAGCGTGGGGACATCAAACGGGGATTGGATGCGCCCAAACTTCGAGCCGCAATCTCGCAAGCGCTTGAGGTGTCGCCGAAACGGGAAAAAGGAAAACATGAGACGCCCGAACCGGATGGTGAGACTGAAGAAGGGGCGTCAGTCTGATACTTGAGATTTGAGAGCTGAAATTTGAGATCTCAGATCTGAAATTAATTATGCCGTTTCAAGACATAGAAGACACAAAAACAACTCCGGTCCCGCGGTCACCAACTCCGCCGGAGCGATGGCTGCGCAAGTTGTTTCTCGAAGACTGGAGCTTGAAACTGCTTGCCCTCGCAATAACAGTGGTCCTCTGGCTGGCGGTAACGGGTCAGAACAAGCCCGTGACGCTGCGCGTTTCCGGAGTCCAACTCAATTTCCTTAGACCCGAAGGCCTGGAGATAAGCAATGAACCTCCCGGAACTGTGGATGTGATCCTTACGGGAAGTAAAGACAAGCTCGATCGCATTGGGCCACGCGACCTGGTGGCCACGGTCGATCTGAGCGACCAAAAAGCAGGCGAACGGGTCGTTAAGCTATCGCTTGATCGCGTGAAGATGGATTTGCTGGAAGACGTAAAGATTCAAGCGTTTTATCCAGCGACGATTCCTGTCAGGCTCGAGCCAATTGAGGAGACGGCGATGGATGTGGAAGTTAAGTTTGAGGGCAAGTTACCCGAAGGTTATGAGGTCGTCAGTGTCAGCGTAAACCCGGCGCGAGTCAGATTGCGCGGGCCAGCCGACCGGATAGCTGCTTTGCATAAAGCTATGACAGAGACTGTCTGGTTAGACGGCAAGAAGGAAAGCTTCAATCTTTCGCATGTCGCGATAAACCTTTCTGACCCCCGGATCGATCTGCTCGACCCAGCGGTAGACGTTCATGTTGAGGTTGCCGAGAAGACGCGCGGCGACATCCATCTCAGATTTGCCACTGCCGACGCATCGCCTTACTTAGCCAGCGTCGTCGCGCCCGCGCATCACCGGTAGCTCTACCCACAGCTAACTTTTTCCTCTTAATGAAGAAACTCTTTGGCACTGATGGTATGCGCGGCGAGGCCGGTAGTTTTCCTCTGGATGCCGCCACGATAGAGACTGTCGGCGCCTCTCTCGCCACCCGCCTCAAAGAGAAACTCGGGCGCGCGCCGCTGATAGTGATCGGAAGAGACACGCGGGAGTCAGGCAACTGGATCGAGCAAGCGTTACTTGCGGGCGCGAGTAAGGCCGGTGCCAAGTCGCAATCAGCCGGTGTGATTACCACTCCGGGAGTTGCCTTCCTGGCCCGTGTGTTGCCGGCCGATGCGGGTGTAGTAATCAGCGCTTCTCATAACGCTTATCGCGATAATGGCATCAAGATCTTTGCTCCCTCAGGACGCAAGCTTGATGAAGAGACAGAGCGCCTCATCGAGAGCGATGTTTTTTCTCAGCGCGCGACGCCGTCTGCCAACGCCGGCAATCAATCGTTCACAACCAGCAAACCTAAGACGGCTGAGGGCGTCGAACTGCGGGCTCGCTATCTGGACTTTCTCGCTAACGAAATCAGTCGCGCCATGTCGCTCGAGCGCGTCCGACTCGTGCTCGATTGCGCGAATGGCGCCTCTTCCGATATCGCTCCTGAGTTATTTCGTCGCCTGGGGGCAACCGTTGCCGTCATCAACAACACGCCGGATGGACGCAATATAAATCTCGGTTGTGGCTCTCTCCATCCCGAAGCGCTCCAGGCCGAAGTGCTCAAACAAAATGCGGATCTTGGCGCCGCATTCGATGGCGACGCTGACCGCGCTTTGTTTGTCGATGCGAAAGGGCGATTGATAAACGGTGACGCCAGTTTGTTAGTTCTCGCCAGGTATCTAAACGGACGCCACGAGTTGAACCACGATACCGTGGTGGCGACAGTGATGAGCAACCTCGGCCTTGAGCTCGCGTTGCAATCGCAGGGAATAAACCTGATTCGAACGGACGTCGGCGATAAGTATGTACTGGAAGAGCTACTGCGCCTCGGCGCCAGCCTTGGCGGCGAACAGTCAGGTCATATAATTTTTCCCGAGCTGAGTCTTGCCGGGGATGGGTTGATCACAACGCTCGGCATGTTGCGCGCGATGACAGAATCCGGAAAGGCCCTTCACGAACTTACCGAAGGCTTTCGGACGTTTCCGCAAATACTCGTGAACGTGGAGGTGAAGGTGAAGCAACCGTTTGCCGAGGTCACGGCGATTCAAAGCGCGGCGCGCGAGATAGAAGCCGAGCTTGGTTCGCAAGGCCGGCTGCTCTTGCGTTATTCCGGGACCGAACCGTTAGCACGGATAATGATTGAGGGTAAGAGCCAGGATGAAATCGAAAGACATGCAAAGGAATTAGCAAGCGTGATCCAGGGGGAGCTAGGCGTTTAGCTTGGTTCATCGTGGAAATTTTACGCGCAGTTTTGAAATAATTACGTTGTTTTTGTCGGCAAGTCTGACCACCTTCTTGCGTCCACAACGAAGGTCCGACAGAGAACGATAGGAAATTCAAAAGCTTCGTATTCTTCAACAAAAGTGCCTTGCACGGCACGCGCGTTGCGATGTATATTGTGGGGCAAGAAGAGACGGCTGGTGAATCCTCCGTCTCAGTGGTTGCTGGGGTGAGGACAGTGACCACAAATATGGATGGGCGCGACGTACTCCCACGTTTGTCGCGCCCATTCGCTTTTTCTATCAAACCTTTCAACTCCGATTACAAATCAAATCGCCGCTGAGGCAAGATCAGAAATGGGGGAGCGGTCGCGGCCACTGCCTGCTGGTTACGCGCGCGTTCTCAAACTACAATGGCCTCGAGTCAGCGAGAAGTTTTCAATGTCTGATCTTTCTGGCTGATCCGACGAGAGGAGTTTCGTCATTGCCACGGCTGCACGTTCGGACAAAAACGCGATCGCACGAACACGAGATAAGAATTAGCCGTGGCATCCTGTCTGAAGCCGGCCGGGTAGCGCGCGACTGCCTCGGCGAGCAGTCACAACGCGTTGCGCTAATCTCCAATACGAAAGTGTTCTCGCTCTATGGCGTCACCGTAATGAACAGCCTGCAAGCGAACGGTTTTGCGGTTTGGCCCTGGGCAATAGGAGACGGCGAGCGCTATAAGTCGCTTCGTACGGTAGAACAAGTCCTTCGCGTTCTGTGTGACGCCGGGCTCGAGCGCAGCGACGGTGTGTTAGCTTTGGGCGGCGGAGTTGTCGGCGACGTTGCCGGTTTCGCAGCCGCAGTATATTTGCGCGGCGTTTCCCTGATCCAAATTCCCACTACGCTGCTGGCGCAAATCGATTCATCGGTCGGCGGTAAGACGGGCGTAAATCTACCAGCTGGAAAAAATCTTGTTGGGAGTTTCCATCAACCTGCCGCTGTCGTCGTAGATATCGAGACATTGACCACGTTGCCGGAGCGCGAGTTGGTTGCCGGTTGGTGCGAGTGTGTCAAACAAGGGGCCGTGAGTAGCCGGAAACTCTTCAAACAAACTACCGACTTTCTAAATGTATTCAACGCTGAGGGAGTCTTAATCTCTCCGCAACTGGAGCAACTCATCGCTTCCCATTGTGGTTTCAAGGCGTCGATCATAGCCGCGGACGAACGCGAAGATCTTGCCCGTCATGACCGTCGTTCGCGCCGAATTCTAAACTTTGGTCACACCATAGCCCATGGTCTGGAGGCGGTCACCAACTACCGGCGGTTTCGCCATGGCGAAGCCGTGGGCAGGGGGATGTTGGTAGCCGGTCAGCTTTCAAAAAATCTAGGTCTGCTTGACGAATCGGAGTTAGAATTGCTCCGTCAAGCAGTTCGCCTGTGCGGACCCTTGCCGTCCGCCTGCGATTTAGACGAGAGCGCACTGATAGATGCAATAGCCCATGACAAGAAACGAACCGCGGGCAACGTATTGTGGGTCCTTCTCGAACGAATCGGAGGCCCGCGCATCGTAGATGGAAAGGAAATTAGTCGACGGTTATTGCGACAATCAGTACGCGAGGCGTTTCGAAGGCACTAAGGGACGTTGAGGATTTTAATGATGAATACAGTGACGAGAACGTCTGAGCGCGGCAGCGCGCGTCTAAAATTCATAGTCGTTATTGCGATTATCGGAATGGTTGCTTATGCCGGCTATCAGTTCATTCCTGTTTTCTACCAGGCTTATCAAATCAGGGACTTGATGCAGCATGAAGTGGATACCGCTGTCGCTCTGGGGAAACCCACTTCCTGGATCACAGAGCAACTGGTAAAGAGTGGCCCCGAGTATGGCATACCCGCGGATGCGGTCATCACCCCAACCCAGCAGGACGCTCGGCTGGAATTGAGATTGCAGTATAGGCAACCGGTAGAATTTCCTGGCTTCGTTTATAACTACGACTTTGATCACACCGTGAAGAGCTCGAATTTTCTCTCGATCAAGTAAGACTGGCTTTCGGAGGTAAAAGAAATGAGGGGGAAGCGAATTTGATCTCTGCCTCCATTTTTTGTTGCTTGCAGGAAGTTATCGCTGTGTGTTGTCGAGGAAAGCTTTGAGTTTGCGCGAGCGCGATGGATGACGCAGTTTGCGAAGCGCCTTCGCTTCGATTTGCCGAATGCGTTCGCGAGTGACCGCGAAATGCTGGCCCACTTCCTCCAGCGTGTGCTCCGAGCCGGTTGTTCCCAAGCCGAAGCGCATCTTGATTACTTTTTCCTCGCGCGGCGTTAACGTCGCCAAAACCTCATCAGTGATCTCCCGCAGATTGGAAGCAACTACTGCATCAGCCGGATTCAATATCGACCTGTCTTCGATGAAGTCGCCCAGATGCGAATCTTCCTCTTCACCGATGGGCGTCTCGAGCGAGATAGGTTCCTGAGCTATCTTCAAAACCTTGCGCACCTTGGACACCGGAATGTCCATCTTCCTGGCAATTTCTTCGCTGGTGGGTTCGCGCCCCAGCTCCTGCACCAGCGAGCGCGAAGTTCGAATCAGCTTGTTGATGGTCTCGATCATGTGCACGGGGATGCGAATGGTGCGAGCCTGATCGGCAATGGCGCGCGTGATCGCCTGGCGAATCCACCACGTCGCGTAAGTCGAAAACTTATAACCCCGCCGCCATTCAAATTTATCCACCGCCTTCATCAAGCCGATGTTGCCTTCCTGAATCAGGTCCAGAAACTGCAAACCCCGGTTGGTATACTTTTTGGCGATTGAAACGACCAAACGCAGGTTCGCTTCGACCAGCTCGCGCTTCGCCTGACCGGTTTGCTGCTCACCAATTATGATTGCTTGTAATGATCGCTTGATCTCAACCGGACTGATATTATGGTCAACCTCGATCTGGACCAGCCCTTTCCTCGCAGCCGAAACGCGGCGTTTGAATTCTTTTTGATCCTCGGCTTTGATGCGCTTGCGGTTGAGTTTTTCCGTGAGACTATCTATTTCGCGTTCAGCATCGCGCACCTCTTTTTGCACGGCGCGTATTGAATTAATCAAACGCTGCCGCGCCCGCTCGGTAATGTTTAGCCGCCCGATCTCCTGCGCTATTTCGAGCCGCAGCCGCGCCACTTTCCGCCGCAGGCGCAGCAACTTCCTGCTCTTTTTGCCGCGAGTAGCCTTCTGTTCCTCACGAAGCTTTTCCCATTCTTTCAGGCCCTGCTTGAAAAGCTTGCGGATGTTCTGAACTCCTTCGACAGTCCAGGCCCGATACTCCTCAGCCTTATCCATGTCTTCGTCGCCAGTCAGCTCCGCCTGTTCCGCGAAGATGACGATTTCGCGAATGTTGGCAATGCTTCCTTCCAGCTCTTCACCGATTTTGAGGAGTTCCTTAACCGCGATGGGCGAGCGGCCTATTGCTTTTTGAGTCTTGAGTTGTCCGCGTTCGATCCTTTTCGCGATGGCCACTTCGCCTTCGCGCGTGAGCAGGGGAACGACGCCCATCTCACGCAGATACAAACGAACTGGATCGTTCGTTTTCTCCAGGGCACCGGCAGAGAGATCGAGCTCGACATCCTCGTCGACGGCGTCTTCATCATCCACCGCAACCGCGGCCGCCTGCTCCAGCAGACGCTCATCGGAATCGGCGACCGGAATGTTGGAGCCTTCGAGCTTTTGCAGTACGTCCTCAATGTCGTCGGGGGAAACGACATTGTCAGGCAACTCGCGATTTAGATCGTCGAACGTGAGATATTTTTTGTCGCCTCCCAATTCCAGCAGACGCTCCATCACATCGTCACGATCTTTATCTTCGATACTCA
>JBGQJH010000061.1:0-9223 GCA_041498935.1 Pyrinomonadaceae bacterium
GCTTAGCGCCAGTCTTTCATTACCACTCTCAGAATAGGCGACTGCAAGATTGTAATGCGTCTCCGGATTGTCGGGGCGCAGCGCAGCGGCGCGGCTGTAGGATGCTATTGCTTCGCTCAATCGTCCGGCGTAGTAATAAGCGTCGCCGAGCTTGTTGTGGATTTCTTCCGAGTCAGGCTTCAGTGCGAGCGCGTGCTGGTAAGCCCGAATTCCTTCTTCGTTTTTCCCCAGCTTAACTTTGCAATAACCAACCTGCACCCAGGCATCCGCACGCCGCGGATTTCTGTTTGCCGCAGTTTCAAAATAACCAATGGCGTTGTCGTAGTTGCCCAGCCAAAGAGAATCCAATCCGGTTCGATAAGAAGACTCGGAGATGTCGCCCAGCCTTTCTTTCGCCGGCGCGCTGGCGAGCGATCGCAGCTGGCCTGGTCGCAATTGTTCAACTCGGGCCGCGCCAATCGCGAGGTTGATGTTTTGTCCATTCGTGACCTTAACTGTAACCACGCCCACAACCTGACCCTTCATGTTGAAGACCGGACTGCCGCTGTTGCCGTGTGAAATCGGCGCGGTGATCTGAATGATCTTGCCGAGGTTGGGAACTTCGCGAACGGCTGAAACGATGCCGTCGGTGACCGAGCCTTCCAGTTTAAGTGGATTACCGATCACCACTATTTTTTCGCCCTCGTCGGGGAGCACGTCAGCCAACTCGCTCGCTCGCGGCCGATCCGGCGGCATCTCAACGCTGAGCAGCGCGAGGTCGCCTTCTTCATCGATGGCGAGTGTGCCCGCTACCGGGAAAACTTTTCCTTTTCCGTCGAGCGTTTTGATCTCGCAGCGCTGCGCCCCGCGAATGACGTGCAGGTTTGTTACCACCTGACCGGGGCGCACGAAGAATCCGCTGCCGGTCATCAGCGCCTCGCCCTGCGAATCGTAAGTTGAAATGGCAACTACCTCGGGCTTCAGGCGCCTGACAAGATCAGGCAAACTTTCCTGGGAAAAAGCTGGGGTGGCTGAAACGAGGAAGAGGCTTACGCCAATAAGCAGCAACTGGGGGAAGATGCGTTTATACATATTCGGTTGTAACCGCGACTAACTTCTTCGTTGATGGGAAACCGAAGCAGCAGGCTCCGGCGCTTATTTCCTGGAGAGTCTCGACACCGGGGAGTCGACTTGAGCGGAGTTGCCCGGGGCAAACCCCTCGGCGGTCATAGTAACTCAAGAGCACCCCGGCCGGGTAGGAAAAATTTCCCAGGAAGAATTGAGAAATAGCCTGAAATCCTCAAGAGGACGTAAAACAAGACCACAAAGGCCGCAAAGAGAACGCGAAGTTGCGCAAAGAATTCCTGGCCATGATGAACGGCAGAAGAAAAAAGGCCGCCAAGCTGGCGGCCTTTGGGTTGACTCCCACTAAGATGTGGACTTGGTTATGGGATTAATTGAATTACGCCAAGTCGGTGGCTTCCCGGTATGATCACGGTCTTTACTGCCGTGAGGTCTTCCATTGTCACGAGCAAACCAAAATCAGCCAACGTTGTAGTGGCCTTAATCTCGGCCTCGTTGCGATCCTTCACATTTACGATCTGTCCCAGCTTGAAAAACTGGTTGTCAGGCGAAACTGCCCAGAGGATGTAGGCCTGTCCCTTAGGAGCTTCCTTCAGTTCGTGGAAGACCATCTTGACTTCCGTCACTTTGCCATTCTTGTGCGGCTCAATGAAAATATTCGCGCGCGCACCCGACATGGCGCCGGTGAAGTCTACTTTCAGTTTTGTGTCATCTCCCTTTTTGTAAGCCGGGATATTCAGCATCGGCACCGTGTCGATACTCGCCGGCGTGGTTCCAGGCGTTGTCGTCGCGGCTACCGTTTCTCCAACCGGCGACGTTGTGAATGGAATTACCGCGAAGCCTTCAGGCACTGCGCTGCGGAAATAGACCTTTGCATTCGGACCGTAGGTCGTCAGACTTGCTTCCGGCGCCGCGATCAGCATGAACTTACTAAGCGGAGTGGTGGCGCTGAATTTTCCCGCCCCATTCGCCAGTTCCACCGGCCCCAGCAATGTAACCACGCCAGCATCGTCCACTGCATAGACATTGATTGTGGAGACCTCGGCGGGGACATCAGTCAAATTCAGGATCACTCTTGTGCCGGTGTCATCGCGCAGGATCGTCCCGACGGCTTTCGACCCGGTTAGAGAGACTGGAGTCAATGTGAGCTGTACTTCCTTGCCCACGGGATACTCGACTATGGTGTAGGTGCCGTCAGGGTTCTGAACTGTTTTGGTAACGGTGGTTGGAGTTTGTGTGACAACTGTGGTTGGAGTTTGTGTGACAACTGTGATTGGAGTTTGTGTGACTGTTGTTGTGGCCGTTTGCGCGGCAACGAATACGGCTGATGTAATAATCAGCAACGCCGTCGCCAGAATTGAAATGCGTTTACTCATGAGTTGGGCTGCTCCTTCTTTATTCTTAATCGCGATTAATACGTGTTGGGGGAATTACAGGGTAGTTCAGCAATAGAGGAGCAAGCACTATGCCGTTCGCAGGCGGGGAATTCTTGCGGCTCGAAGTGCGGTTGTTTGATCTTATTGGCGACTTCTTGAGAAAAAGGGATGAAATCGCCACACACAACCATACACAGGTGTATGGCTTTTCGCTGTGTCCTATCTAGTCAGTCTGAAGCGGTCAGTAGCTCTTTAACTCGGCAATCGCTTTAGCGACATCTGCCACCTGCGGCAGGATTGTGTCTTCGAGTTGCGGAGCGTAACCGACGAAGGTGTCCATCGCAGCCACACGACGGACGGGCGCGTCGAGGTATTCGAAGAGTTCATCCGAAATGCGCGCGGCAATCTCAGCGCCATAACCAAATGAGAGTGAGTCTTCGTGAGCAACGATTACTTTGCTGGTCTTCGTTACCGTCGCCACGATTGCGTTCCAGTCGTAAGGTTGCAGGCTGCGCAGATCGATGACTTCCACACTGATGCCTTGCTGCTCGGCCTGTTTGGCGGCCACCAGCGAACGCTGCACCAACGCGCCGTAAGTAATGATCGAAAGATCTTTTCCTTCGCGAACGGTCCTGGCTTTGCCGAAGGGAATCATGAAATCGTCAGGCGGATACTGTGACTTGTTGTAAGCCTGACGATAGAGATGCTTGTGCTCCAGAAACAGCACCGGGTCGTCGCAGCGTATTGCCGTGCGCAACAAACCATTCGCGTCGAGCGCGTTTGAGGGATAGATGACTCGCAACCCGGGAATCTGCGTGAACGTGGAAACGCCGGATTGCGAATGATAGACAGCGCCGCCTTTCAGGTAGCCGCCGATCGGCACGCGCATCACCACCGGCGCTTTCCAGTCGCCGCCGGAGCGCCAACGCATCACCGCGAGTTCGTTGCGAATCTGGTGCATGGCGGGCCAGATGTAATCGAAGAACTGAATCTCTACTACAGGCTTCAGTCCGCGCGTGGCCATACCGATGGCGCGACCGACAATGTTGGCTTCAGCGAGAGGCGAATTGAAAACACGCGCACTGCCAAACTTCCGCTGCAGGTTTGCAGTGACTTTGAAGACGCCGCCTTTGCCTTTCACCTTATCGAGAAACTCCTCACGCGAACAATCCGCGACGTCTTCGCCAAACACTATCACGCGCGCATCGTGGGCCATCTCCGTGTGCAGGCAACGATTGATCAGGTCCACCATCGTGCCGGCGTTGCCGGAGAGTTGCGCGCTTGCCTCAGTGTCAAATTCCTTCGCGGTTGGATCGATGTCAGGTGAATAGACGTAGAGTTTTACCGTTTCCGGATCAGGCTGCGGACTTCCGAGCGCCTGGTCGGTAGCCTCATTCACCGCCGCGTCGACCTCGTCCTTTATCTTTTGCAGACCATCCTTATCAATGACGCCTTCATCGATCAAGAGAGCGTCAAAGCGCTTGACCGGATCGTGTTCAGCGTCCGTCCTTCGCTCTTCATCGGGACGATAAAGCCGTTCGTCATCGGATAGCGAGTGGGAGTAGGGACGGATAACCTTGGCGTGAACAAAAGCAGGCCCCCTGCCTTCGCGGCAGTATTGGACGGCCCGCTTCATGACGTCAAGCGACTCGAGCGCGTCGGTGCCGTCGCAGCGTTGCAGGTAGAGATTGGGAAAGTTTTTGATCAGCCGCGAAACATCGCCGCCGGCGGTTTGCACCTCGACCGGCACGCTGATCGCATAACCGTTATCTTCCAGCAGGAAGAGCACCGGCAGCTTGAGATTGCAGGCGGTGTTGAGCGCCTCCCAAAATTCGCCTTCGCTGGTCGTGCCGTCACCGAGCGAGACGTAAACCACTTCGTCTTTCTGAAAGTTTGACGCACGCTTCCGCAGCTCTTTGATCAACTTAAACCGATAGCCGGCTTCGGCGCAGCCGACGGCCTGCAACAGTTGCGTGCCGGTGGGCGACGACTGGGAAACGATGTTGAGTTTCTTGTGACCCCAATGCGAAGGCATCTGGCGGCCGTGGGAGTTTGGATCCTTTGCGGCTCCGACTGCGGACAGCAATTGCTCGAGCGGCGTCATGCCGAGCTGGAGACAAAGCGCGCGATCGCGATAGTAGGGATAAAACCAATCGTAGCCGGGCTTCAAAACCATGCCCGCGGCTACGAGTATGGCCTCATGTCCGGCGCAGCTGATTTGAAAGAATATCTTGTTCTGATTCTTGAGCTGGATCTCTTTGTCGTCGAGCCTGCGAGAGAGATACATGGTGCGATACATCTCGAGCATCTCTTCGGGAGAGGGGCGTGGCCGCTCGCGAGGTTCGCGGCGCTCGCGGCGATCGCCTTTCTGTTTTTGCCCTTGCTGAGGAGGGCGAACTTGCAGAGGAACGGACGGACTCGTTGGCTGAGTTGCAGGTCGAGTTGTTGGCTGCGTTACTGATTGGGGTGCAGCCTCGGATACTGTTACGGGCGCTGGTCGCGGCGACGGAGCTTGAGCCTGCTTCTCTGCGGGCGCAGCACTGCTGTCGGCGATTTCAGCCTTCGTCTTTTTCACGAGTTTTAAAACTTTGGTATCGCTCATGATGGTTACTATGACCGGCAGGAATGCCTGTCTTACTTAGAACTCTGCCAGCGTCAGACGGTATTCTTCCGCCATCGACGGATGACCGTGCGTCGTGGCCGCCTCAATCCCGCGCTGATAAGTTTCTTTGGCCTTGTCGCGTTGATTAGCCTGCTCATATGCTCGCGCCAACATGCCAAAGGCGTTGCCTTCGTCATCCGCAATCGCGAGATAACGCTCCAGCGTTACGATCATCTCCTCGGTTTGCCCGGTCTTCTCATACTCCTTGGCCAGCCCAAACAGAATACTACTGTTGACTGGATCGCTCACCAGCATTTGCTTGAAGATGTCGATACGCGATGTGGCCATAAGAATTCAACGAACAGTAAACAGCAAAGAGTAAACAGCAATTAGCGCCTGGTAAACGAGTCAAGAATGCGTTCGGCATAACAGACGACTTCCGGCTGTCCGCTGTTTGCTGATTGCTGTTTGCTATTTCCCAATCAGCAGCTTTGCAATGGTTTGCAACTGCATGTTCGACGTTCCTTCGTAGATCGCGCCGATCTTCGAGTCGCGCCAGAATTTTTCCACCGGATAGTCTTTTACGTAACCGTAGCCCCCATACAGCTCGATGGCCAGTGAACTGATTCGCTCGGCCGCGCGGGAAGAATAAAGCTTGGCCATCGCCGCCTCCTTCACGAAGTTCATGCCGGCATCCTTCATGCGCGCCGCGTTGTAGACCAGCAAGCGCGCCGCTTCCAACTGCGTGGCCATCTCGGCGAGCTGAAACTGCACGCCCTGAAACTCTCTGATCGGTTTGCCAAACTGCTGGCGCTCGCCGGTGTAGGCGATGGCAGCGTCGAGCGCGCCGCGCGCGACGCCGATCATCTGGGCGCCAATGCCGATGCGTCCTTCGTTCAAAGTTTCAATCGAAACCTTGTAACCTTTGCCCGCTTCGCCCAGCACATTTTCTTTAGGAACTTTGCAGTCAACTAAAATCAACTCCGTAGTCGAGGACGCGCGAATGCCAAGCTTGTTCTCTTTTTTGCCAACTGAGAAACCTGCGAAACCCTTTTCCACGACGAAAGCAGTTATGCCGCGATAGCCGGCCTCTGGATTAGCGTTGGCGAATAACACAAAGATCTCAGCTTCATTGCCGTTTGTGATCCAGAGCTTTTGGCCATTCAGGAGATAGTAGTCGCCTTTATCGACGGCGCGAGTTTGCATCGCGAACGCATCCGATCCCGAGCCCGCTTCACTCAGCGCGTAGGCTCCAACCTTTTCGCTTGCCAACTGCGGCAAGTATTTAGCTTTCTGTTCCTGATTTCCCCAACGCATGAAGGCGTTATTAACCAGCGTATTCTGCACGTCGACAAAGACGCCCACAGAAGCGTCGACGCGGGACAGCTCCTCAACTGCCAGAATCGCGGTGAAGAACCTTGAACCTGCGCCGCCAAACTCTTCCGGTGTTTCAATCCCCATCAGCCCCAGATCGAAACACTGCTTGACGAGGGCCGGATCGAGTTTGCTCTTTTCGTCCATCTCCCCGACGCGCGGGCGCAGTTCACCTTCGGCAAACTCACGCACGCTCGCGCGAAACATTTGCTCGTCTTCGGAAAGAGTGGTTAAGGGACGACCAGCAAGCTCTTCAATGGCTGTTTGAGATGGACTCATCTTCATCACCACCCCAGCCGGGCTGCCCGGCTGGGGACCCCGGCCTTGACTCGTCGCGAACCGTTTAGATTGAACGCGTGCATCATAATCAACGCAAAAGTAAAAAGGCAAAAGCTCGGGTACTAAAAGTTTCGAGTTCCGGGTTTCGAGTTTCGAGTTGACTCTGCGGGGAGGTCGCCTGCAACGCAACGCTTAACTCGAAACTCGGAACTCGAAACTCGAAACCGGGAAAGGCTACGGAGCACCAAAGCGCGCACGGTATTCGCCCGAAACCAGGAACGACTTGACCATCTCGGCGCGGCGGAAGTCGCCGCCAAACTCGTCAAGCTTATGCAGCCAGAAGTTGTAGCCGTCGAGGTTGATGTCGGGTGCTTCGCTGGGGTTCCGTTGCAAGTAACCGAAGTATTGCATCAACACAAAGGCAGGATTCATTTCGCGTTGTGAAAAGGTTTGACTCTCGGCCACACGCCGCAGCACGCGCGCGCGCACGGCGACCGCTTCGCTCGTAGCCGCGCCCTCAAACTCTTCAACCGCCGCCGCGATCTCGCTGGGTGAAAGCGGACTGCCGGCTCTTGAGTTGAGTTGACTTACGAATTCAGCCGGCGTCAGATCGAGCGGGTACGCTTCGCTGAACTGCGAACGCGCGACGAAGCTTTCGATAAATGCAGTCTTATTCGCTTCGAGTAACTGTTCCCATCCGGGAGCGTTAACGACGACGCCCTGTGCGATCGTTCGGGTGTCCAACAGAAACTCATTCAGGTGTTCCGCTGGTTGCGCAAATGAGGCCTGGTAAAGACGGTAGACTAAAAAGCCTGTCTGCTGGAATTCGATTGAAAGAAAGAAAGCGGCCGAAACGTTCAGGCGACGATCGGCTATGCAGTCCGCGTCTGTCCCGCAACTTAGGATCTGGTTTGACCAGAAGGCGAGTCCATCGGCATCGGGTGGGCGATTGAGGAAGTCGCGATAGTGCTGCCGAACGAAGAATTGCGCGCTATCAACCGGGTTGGGCGCCCCTTCACTACTGTCGTTGTCGACTATGGTGAGCGTTGCGGTGCAATTGTTACCGAGGATGCCGCCTGCTACATCGCTTAACTCGAGCGTAAGACTTTCGTCACCTTCGACGTAGGTGTCATCCGTGATGAAAATAATGAAGCTCTTGCTTGTCTCACCCGGCTCGAAGCTAAGTCTGCCGATCACGGGGATGACATCGCTCCGCTGGTTGGCTGAACCATCAATGGCTGAATAAGTGACTTCGGTCGCGGTCGATGTGTCGCCGGTGTGTTCCACAGTCACCGTGATCCTTCTTGTGTCTTCTGTGACACTGTAGCTCGCCGCGCTAAACTCCAGCATGCTCGGCGGAGCAGCTCCGAAGTCGGCGACCTGATTAGCGCTCTGGTCAGCAAAGGTCATGCTTGCAGGGGAAAAGAGATAATTTGTTTTCGCTGGCGTGAAGGTGTACACGCCGCTCGTTGGCAGGTCGGTGAAAAGGTATCGGCCGTCGGCGCCGGTTTGCGTTGTCGCCGATTGAGAACCACTCAGCGTCACGACAACTCCCGGCAAACCCGCGCCGCTTTCGTCTGTCACCTGTCCGGAGACAGAGAAAACAGGTGACGGCGCAGCGCTCAAATAAAAGGTGAGCGCCGCACGCTGGCCAGCGACGCACTGCGCATCTTCGCCACATTGAAGCAGCCGATCTGACCAGTAGAAGTGGGCTGCAGCGTCAGGGTCGCGGCCAAGCATCGCGTTGAATTGCTGGCGCACGTATTGCACCGCGTCGTCTTCCGGTGCCTCAGTAATGACGACTCTGGTCTGCGGAGATTGCGAGTCAAGAAAAGTGTAGACGGAGTTGATGACGGTGAGTTTTCCGGTTGCAGCATCGGCGCGAATACGATTAGCGCTTGCCACACACTCCACCTGATCAAGGATCGCGTTGCCTACGTTTAGGAGGTTGATGGCCGAATCGGCGCTGTGACTCCATCCGTAGTGCGAGTTTTCGATCAGCACCCGGTTGGGACCATAAAGATAATTGCCCGAAGCGTTGAGGTTCGAGACGTTCATATACATTCCTGAGACATAAAGCAGATCAATGGGCGCGCTCGCCGGGAGGTAGAGGTAAGGAATGCTCGAGAGTCCAAATAAGCCGCCCTCGTCGAAGAACACGTTTCTGATAACCGCCTCGCGTCGCGGCGAGTCGCTCTCCGGGATGGCAGCGTTGCCGATGTTGACCCAGGAATAAGGCGCAGCGAGATCCAGTTTTCCGTACAACTCCGCACGCTGACCATAGTCAACGAAAACCGTGTCGGCGATCGTGATGCCTTTCCAGTCGATGTTTTGGATGACCGAGGTGTTAAACGCGCTGTTGCTGGTGCTGCCCAGAAACACACTCTGCTCAACCTTGAGATGACTACGCACGCTTAGCACAATGTCGCCACCCTCAAGAACGCTCCTCAAGCCGTAGAACTCACAATGCCTGATTGTCGCTTCCCAGACGTTGTTAAGAACTAGCGTGATAAGGGCGTCCGTGATAACA
>JBGQJH010000062.1:0-9121 GCA_041498935.1 Pyrinomonadaceae bacterium
CTGGCTGATCAGCCGGGCGTGATCATTCTCAAGTCAATTAAAGAACGCACCGGCGTGATTAAGAAGAATTCGGGTGCGTCGTTAATCGACATCGGCGACGGTGTAGCCTGCCTGGAGTTTCATTCAAAGATGAATGCCATTGGCGGCGACACGTTGCAGATGCTCAAGCAGTCGCTCTCCGAAGTGGAAAAGAATTTCGTTGGCCTGGTGGTCGGGAATCAGGGAGCAAACTTCTGTGTGGGCGCGAACATCATGCTGATGCTGATGGAGGCGCAGGAGGAAAACTGGGAAGAGCTCGACATGATGGGCCGGGCCTTCCAAAACGCGACCATGAGTTTGCGCTATTCACCGAAGCCCGTCGTCGTGGCGCCTTTCAACCTCGTCTTTGGTGGCGGTTGTGAGATGGTCTTGCACGGCGACAGAGTGCGTGCGGCGGCGGAGACTTACATTGGTTTAGTCGAAGTCGGCGTCGGCATCATTCCCGCCGGGGGTGGGACGAAGGAGCTGTTGCTGCGTACGCTCGATTCCATTCCGAAGAATGTTGACGATGCCGATCCGTTCCCCTTTGTGAAGCGAGCTTTTGAAACAATCGCCCTGGCGAAGGTCGCTACCTCAGCGGAAGAGGCCCGCACGCTCGGTTTCCTGGCTGCGGACGACACGATCTCGATGAACGGAGATCGTTTGATCGCTGACGCGAAAAAAGAAGTGCTGGCGCTGGCGGCAAGCGGCTACGTGCAGCCGCAACAGCGTACCGACATTCTCGCGTTAGGCAATCCGGCGCTGGCGACGTTGAAGCTCGGCATCCATCAGATGAAGCGTGCCGGTTACATCTCCGATCACGATGCGCTGATTGGCGAGAAGCTGGCACGGATTCTGACTGGCGGAGACTTAAACCACCAGACGCGAGTTTCGGAGCAGTATCTGCTCGATCTTGAACGCGAAGCGTTTCTATCGTTGGCCGGAACGCGCAAGACGCAAGAGCGCCTGGCGGCCATGTTGAAAACCGGGAAACCGTTAAGAAATTAGTCCAAAGTCCAATGTCCAAGGTCCAAAGTCAATTTGGACGAACGGGCGTCGGACATTGGACATTGGACATTGGACTTTGGGCAGGAACAAATCATGAAAGACGCAGTAATCGTATCGGCAGTAAGAACCGCGGTTGGCAAAGCGCCGAAAGGAACTTTGCGGAACACGCGCCCCGACGAGATGGGCGGCGCGGTGATTCGCGAAGCGCTCGCGCGCGTGCCGGGCCTGGAAGCCTCGGAGATTGAAGACGTGATCATGGGTTGCGCGATGCCGGAGGCGGAGCAGGGAATGAATGTCGCGCGCGCCGCGGCTATTCGCGCCGGACTGCCGGTCGAGACCAGCGCGATGACCATCAATCGTTTCTGTTCATCCGGTTTGCAGTCAATTGCAATTGCTGCCGATCGAATCAGAACCGGAAGCGCGGAGGTTGCAGTGGCCGGCGGGCTCGAGACGATGTCGATGATTCCCATGGGTGGCCACATCATTCGTCCCAATCCCTATCTGGTTGAACACTATCCGGATTTTTATTTGAACATGGGTCTGGCCACTGAAAACGTCGCGCGCAAATACAACGTGAGCCGCGAAGAGCAGGATGAGTTTGCCTTGCGTTCGCATCAGCGGGCGGCGTCGGCGCTGGATGCGGATAAGTTTAAGGATGAGACCGTGCCGCTGACGGTGACGTTTGAAGACCTGGATGAGAAGGGCCGCAAGCAGACACGCGAAGTTATCTTTGACGCGGACGAGGGCGTGCGACGCGACAGCACCATCGAAGGGCTCCGGAAACTAAAGCCGGCGTTTAACGTTAAGGGCACAATTACGGCGGGCAATGCTTCGCAGATGTCAGACGGCGCGGCGGCGGCAGTGGTGATGTCGGCGGAGAGAGCCGAGAGCCTCGGCGTGAAGCCCATGGCGCGCTTCGTCGCCTACGCAACCGCGGGATGTCCGCCTGAAGAGATGGGCATTGGGCCGGTGTTTGCCATTCCAAAAGTTCTGAAGCTGGCAGGACTGACGCTCGATCAAATTGACGTGATCGAACTGAACGAAGCGTTCGCGGCGCAGTCGCTCGCCGTCATCAAGACGCTCGGTCTGGACATCGATAAGGTGAACGTAAACGGCGGCGCGATCGCCCTGGGCCACCCGTTGGGTTGTACCGGCGCGAAGTTAACGGCAAGCATTTTGCGCGAGCTGGAACGCCGCAACGGGCGCTATGGGATGGTGACGATGTGCGTGGGCGGCGGCATGGGCGCCGCGGGAATTTTTGAACGGATTTAACCGCCAAGACGCAGAGCGCGGCAAGAAACAATGTGCGTATGTGCAAGTGAGTAGTTTGTTCTTCATCTAGTTGCCTTGGTGCCCTTGGCGTCTTGGCGGTTGGAACTAACCAAGATCTGTTATGACGGCCTCCGAAGTATTTGAAGCAGTAACGGGAAGCGGCAGCAGCGACTTCGCTCTCGTCGTGAGCATATTGAATCGCCGTGGCGCGTGGTGCCTGATCGGCGGGCTTGCGGTCAACTGCTATGTCGAGCCTGTTTACACTTTGGACGCGGACATCGTTGTGGCAGCTTCAGAATTACCGGCGGTCAAAGATGAATTGATCAACGCAGGATTCTCAGTGGAAGCATTTCCTCACTCGCTAAATGCAAGGATGCCGAAGAGCGATCTGCGCATTCAGTTTAGCCTCGATCCTCGTTACCAGGAGTTCGTGAACGACGCGACGATTCGCGACGTTCTTGGTCAGCGGGTGCCAGTAGCGTCACTGGCAAACGTAGTGCGCGGAAAGATCTGGGCCTGGAGCGATGAAAGACGAAGACTAAGTAAGCGCAAGAAGGACGAGCTCGATCTGATTAGGATTTTGGAAGCGTACCCTGATTGCCGTGACCTCATGCCGGCAGAGATAAGAAGGCAGTTGGAACAGGGTTGATTTAATGTCCCCATTTGAAAGGAACAAACATATGTCAGCCGTAGCCGAACAAAAGCAACTGGTCCAGGGTGGTGAGTTCCTGATTGCGGACCGCACGCCGGATGAGATTTTTACCCCCGAAGACTTCAGCGAAGAGCATCGCATGATTGCCGAGACGACCCGCCAGTTTATTGATAACGAAGTCATCCCGCGCATCGACGAGCTGGAAAAACATGACTGGCAACTGGCGCGCGAGTTGGTCAGCAAAGCTGCCGACCTCGGCTTGATCGGCGCCAACATTCCCGAAGAATACGGCGGACTCGGTCTCGACCAGACGAGCGGCGCGCTGGTGGGCGAGAACATCGGCCGTTGCGCTTCATTTGCGACCACGCTGGGAGCGGAGAGTGGCATCGGGTTGCTGCCAATAATTTACTTCGGCACTGAAGCAGCAAAACAGAAGTACCTGCCGAAGATCGCTTCCGGTGAACTGATCACTGCCTACGCGTTGACTGAAGCCGGATCGGGCTCCGACGCGATGGCAGCCAAGGCAACCGCGCGGTTGAGCGATGACGGCACGCATTACATTCTCAACGGCGAGAAGATGTTCATCACCAACGGCGGCTTTGCCGACATCTTCATCGTGTTCGCGAAAGTTGATGGCGACAAATTCTCTGCCTTCATTGTCGAACGACAGGAAGGATTATCGGCGGGCGCGGAAGAGCACAAGATGGGCATCAAGGGTTCCAGCACCACACCGCTGGTGCTCGCGGATGCGAAAGCGCCGCTGGAGAATTTGCTGGGCGAGATCGGCAAGGGCCACAAGATCGCCTTCAACACCCTCAACATCGGCCGTTTCAAACTCGGCGCCATGTGTATCGGCGGCATGAAGCTGATAATGCACGAGTCAATTCGTTACGCGAATGAGCGCCAGCAGTTTGGCAAGTCGATCTCGTCGTTTGGCGCGATCAAGTCCAAACTGGGCGAGATGGCAATTCGCACCTGGGTAGGCGAAGCGATGATTTATCGCACGCTTGGCATGATTGAAGCCGCCATCGGTGATACGACTGATCCGGATGCCAAACTGCGCGCGATTGAGGAATACTCGGCGGAGTGTTCGATCATCAAAGTCGCGCTCTCTGAATACTGCGATTATCTCGCCGATGAGATGGTGCAAATCTACGGCGGCTACGGCTATTCCGCCGACTATCCGGCCGAACGCGCCTATCGCGACTCGCGCATCAATCGCATCTTCGAAGGCACGAACGAAATCAATCGCATGTTGATTCCGGGCCGCCTAATGAAGAGCGCACTGAGCGGCAAGCTGGCGTTGCTGCCGGCGGCACAGGCGTTGATGGACGAAATACTAACGCCGCAGATGGCCGCCTTCGACGATGACGAAGGCCTGTTGGCGGCAGAACAGAAGCTGGCCAAGAACGCCAAGAAGGTTGGACTGATGACGCTCGGCACGGCCGCGCAGAAGTACATGCTGACTTTGGGGGACCAGCAGGAGATTCTCATTGGCATTGCAGACGTCATCATGGATGCCTACGCGATGGAGTCGGCAATCCTGCGCACGCAGAAGCTCGCGCTGTCAGAGGGCGAAGAGGCGGCCGCGAGATACGTGGATATGACGCGAGTGTTTTGCAACGACGCGGTCGAGCGCATCGAAGCTCGCGCCAAGAACACACTCGCTGGGATGGCGGAGGGCGACGAGCTGCGCACCTTGCTGGCGGCCCTGCGGCGTTTCACCAAGCTGACCCCGGTGAACACCATCGCGGCGCGCCAGCGCATTGCAGACGTGATGATCGAAGCGAACAAGTACGTTTACTAAAAATACAAGGGGAACAGGGGAAGGGGTAAAGGGGAAAACGTTCAAGACTAATAGGGCGATGGCTTTGTCCTATTACCCTTTACCCCTTCCCCTTTTCCCATTCTGATCTTTTCCGTCTCATGCGCATAATCCCCATCTCGCTACCCACGCCGTTCTACATTGGCCCCGTTAACGTGTATTTGATCGCGGAAGATCCCATCACCCTGATCGACACCGGTCCGAAAACGAGAGCTGCAAATGACGCCCTTCATGAAGGACTACAAAAAGCCCGCATTCGCGTCTCCGACATTCGTCGCATCGTTCTCACACACGCGCACGAGGACCACTGTGGACTAGCGCGCTCGGTCCGCGACGAAGCGAAGGACGCCGAAGTGCTGGTGCACGCTTGGGAGACTGGACATCGCATCGGCAGGCTGGAGTATGAGGAACATAGAACCCTCTTAGGGCGCGCCGGTGTGCCTCCCGAAGAGATCGAGACCATGCGGAAGATGTACGCAGGCGTGCGGCAGTATGCCGACTCGTTCGAAGCTAATGAATACAATGAACTGCGCGACGAAGAAGAGCTTGAGTTTGAGACCGGCACTTTACGCATCGTGCACACGCCCGGCCATACGCCCGGCTCATGTTCCTTCGTACGCGAAGCGGACCGCACCGTGATAGCCGGCGACTGCGTACTCAAGCGCATCACGCCGAATCCGATTCTTTCCCCGGACCCCATCGATCCCTCAAAGCGTTTTGCATCTCTCGCTGAGTATTTGGTCAGCCTGGCGCGGCTGCGTACGTTCGCTCCCACTCTGGTGTATGGCGGCCACGGCGAACCCGTGCACGATTTCGAAGAATTGTTCAATCGTTATTTTCGCGCCATCAGGGATCGTCAGGCTGAGGTCATCCGTCTGCTGCCAAAAACCGGCGCAACCGCCTGGGAAATTGCGCGTGAGATGTTTCCGGGAGCCGATGATGTCCACCGGTTTCTCGCGGTTTCAGAGGCGGTCGCACATCTTGACCTCGCGCACTCTGAAGGCAAAATCAAACTCGAACTCGGCGACGCAAAAGAGATCTACCGGCCAATAGGATAGGGAAATAGGGGGAATAGGGGCAAAGGGGAAGGGGTAAAGGGCAAGAGGGAGACTGTCACTTCCCCTTTACCCGTTCCCCTTTTCCCCCCTGTCCTTTCCCTTTTTGGAACCCACAGCCAAAGCTCGCGTGTAACTCCTAAAATTCTATCCGGAGGACTCTCTCTGTCATGAACCTTAAGAATGCCTTTTATTTCACGGTCTCCCTACTTTTGGCCGGCGGTATTGCGCTGGCGCAACAGGCTGCTCCGGCTCCGCCGGCAGGCCCGCCGCCGATGCCAGACGTCCCGGCGGTGCCGGGTGAGCCACCTGCGGCTTTCTCAATTTTTCTTGAAGGCGGCAGTTTTCTTGGTGTTTACGCGGAAGACATAAACAGGGAAAACATGGCTCGTTATGGAATGCGCGAAGCTCGCGGCGTGGGCATCACGCAGGTCGTCAAAGACAGTCCCGCGGAAAAGGCGGGCCTGAAGAAAGACGATGTGATCATGAGATTTGAGGGCGACAGTGTTACCAGCGTTCGCAAACTCAACCGGCTCGTGTCGGAAGTTGCGCCGGACCAGACCGTCAAGCTCGGCATCAGCCGGGGCGGCGGTGAGCAAGAAGTCACGGTCACTATCGGCAAGCGCAACGAGTCAATGAACGCGATGGAGCACTGGCCAGACCTGGATAAATTAAAAGGACTGGATAAGTTGGAGGGACTGGATCGACTGAAAGAATTAGAGCGGGTGATGCCGCCGGGAGCAAACGTTTGGAAATGGGAAGGACAAGGGCCCGGACAAGATGGAATGGTCTTCGCGTTTGGCAACCACCGCCGCATCGGCATCGGTACAATGCAATTGACTAAACAGCTGGCCGATTATTTTGGTATCGGAGACGGCAAGGGTGTCCTTGTTACTTCCGTAGCCGATGATAGTCCCGCGGCCAAGGCTGGACTGAGAGCCGGAGACGTCATTACTGCAATCGACGGCGAGAAGGTTGAAGGAGCAGGCGACCTGGCGCGCGGCATCAACAAGAAGAAAGACGGCGAGGTCACGCTGACGGTGGTCCGCAACAAGAATCAGCGGACCATTAATGTGACTCCGAGCGAAGCCCCTACTCCTCAGCCGGGTGCCGCGCCGCAGGGGCGTAGGATTGTTATTCCACGCGTGGAACTCGGGGAGATCCCGGAGATGAATATCGTCGTTCCGCGGATCGAGCTACCGGCAACTCCGGAGATCAATGTGGAACTTCCCCGAAAGATCAAGGCGCCGAAGGTGCGAGTGATCAGGAGCGGCGCAGAACAGCCGATCTGATAAAAGGGTAATGGGTAAAGGGAAAAAGGGTAATGGGGAAGAAAGCCCGTTACCCTTCTTTTTTACCCTTTGCCCCTTACCCTTTCCCCTGTGCCTTGCCTTTATCGTGGCGGCGTCAGTTTCTTCCGGCCTTCGATTGCATCTTTATAAGCTCCGCTGGGAACGTCACCAATTCGTATTGCCTCATCAAACTCCTTTGCCGCTTCGCTCGTGTTTTCAAGAAAGGCGTAAATTCTTCCCATTGCTTCATGAGCGCGTGAGATAAGGGCGCGATCCGTTTCCGGAGACGAGGCTTCCACCGCCAGGCGATAGTTTCCCAGGGCGCGATTCAATCGTTCAGCCTGCA
Source organism: Pyrinomonadaceae bacterium (assembly GCA_041498935.1). Taxonomy (GTDB): domain Bacteria; phylum Acidobacteriota; class Blastocatellia; order Pyrinomonadales; family Pyrinomonadaceae; genus PSRF01. Next base: position 7,469 of record JBGQJH010000062.1, read on the forward strand.
CGGTTTCGTCAATAGCGTCGGCAGCCGCCAGGCTTGCCGTTTGCGCGAGCGCAAAAAATATCCGTGGTTCGCGTGAATACTCTTTCAACAAATCTTTCAGCCGCAACTCAGCGTTGTTGTAATCCTTCAATCGCAGAGTTTGTTCTATTTCCCCAAGCTTCTTTACGAGGAGAGCAGCCCTGGCGGCATCGGCATCCGTGTAGATGGGCGTGTCCATCTCAGCCCGTCTGGCAGACAGGCGTGCCTGGCGAGCAGCCAGCGCGCGCTGGCGAGCTTCCGCATTTTCCGTTAGCCGGCGGGCTTCGCGCGCCGGGTCAAACAAAGCGATCATGTCAGCAAAAAACCCGGCCACATCAAAACCGGAGCTTTCGACGTCTTTTAACTGGTCCGCGAAGAAGAAGTCGAGTATGGCACCGCGTTCGTAGTCGTCTGCCAACCGCGCGATGGTTTCATCCTGGACCGCCATCGTGCTGGTTTGTAGATCCTTCGCAATCGCCTGACGCGACGCCTCATCTTTCGCGGTGGCGAGTTTGGCGCGGGTCTCACGATTGAGCGTTTCGAGTTTTCTTGTCTCTTCGTAGCGGGCATCAGCCGCTGCCACCAGCGAGCGCGAAACTGCCAGAAAAATATCCGGGCTGACTGGCGCGCCTGCTTTTTCTCTTTCGGCCATGATCAGTTTGAGCTGATCGCGCCGCGCAGCTATCTCGCGATTGAATCGCAGCACCAACGGGTCAACTATGTATTGCAGATAGCCCCGGCGCAGCTCAGAAGAAGCAGGGTCTGTTCCCTCCGGAAGCACTGCATAGTATTCGTCGCCAATCACGCGAAAGTTAATTGTCCCGGAAGCGCCGAGCAGATCGGGAACAACAAAAAAGCGGCGCGGGTGTTCACGCGTAGTGTAGGTCTTAGGCGCATTTTTCTTTGGAGTCGTTCCGGACTTGACCGGAACGCGCTCCAGCGAAACTGTGATCGGACGGGTGTGCAAATACGACAACACGGCGCGCACCATCTCCGCAGCCGGCTTCCGCAGCCGGTCGCCTTCGGCCTGATAAGCACGCGTGTAGTTGATCATGTTTTCATCAATCCGCGATCGGCGATAGAACTCCCGAACCAGCGGCGCGAAGTCGAGCACCTCAAGCAGACTGGTGGGAAGCTCATCAGATCGCGTGGGGGCCTCAAGCATGGGTGGGGGCCCAAGCGCGAAGGCGAGCGAAACATAGCGCGCCGCCTGGTCGGCCGCAGTGGCCGGAGGGGGCAGTTTGTTGCGTTCGTAAAAGGTGCGTAGACGATTGCGCAGATCGGGATCCAGGTCGGCGATATCTTTTCTAACTTGCGCGCGAAAGACGGAAGGCTCCGCGTCCGCCGCTACCGGATCAAAGCCGGCGGCTTCGAGGGCGGCCATCATTATTATCAGCCGCGGCTCGGTCTGGAAGCTGACTCCGTATTCGGAAAGATCAAACGCGGCGGGTTGTCGTGTTTGGCTTTGTTGCGCCGGGGAGGGTTGCGGCGCACGCGTTGAAGCGGTCGGAGCTGGGCTGACTCCAGCGCGGGGCTGCCCCGCCGGTGAATCTGCGCCTGACTTCGTTTGCGAATAGGTAATTGTGCAAGTCGAGGCTAAGAGAATCGTTAGTGAAATAATCTTCTTCATAAGAC
>JBGQJH010000063.1:0-9051 GCA_041498935.1 Pyrinomonadaceae bacterium
AGAATGCGTCTATGCCAGTAACTTTGTATCCCCCTGGTCCGCGCCGGATTTTTCCGCTTTCCGGTTTGTTCGCTTATCGCAAGGGCCCGCTGCCGTTCTTTCAGAACCTGGCCGCGCAGTATGGCGACATCTCATATTTCAAACTCGGCCCACAGGAAGCTTTTTTCTTAAATCATCCCGACTACATCAAAGACGTCTTGGTTACCAGCCACCAGAACTTTCATAAAGGTCTGGCGCTGCAGCGTGCGAAGCGTTTGCTGGGTGAGGGACTGCTGACGAGCGAAGGTGAATTTCATCGCCGTCAAAGGCGTCTCGCCCAACCGGCCTTTCATCGCGCTCGCATCGCTTCCTATGCAAGCGTGATGACTGACTACGCATCCGAAACACGCGAACGCTGGCGTGACGGTGACACCCTCGACCTGTCTGAAGAGATGATGCGCCTGACGCTTGGCATCGTTGGCAAGACACTATTCGACGCCGACGTTGTTTCTGACGCGCAGGACGTCGGCGAAGCAATGACCGTGGTAATGGATCTTTTCAACACCATCACCATTCCTTTCTTTGAGTTATTACAAAAGCTTCCGCTGCCTCAGTTGCGTCGTTTCGACAATGCCAAAGCCCGGCTGGACGCGATCATCTATCGCTTGATTGAAGAGCGGCGGCGCGGTGGCGAAGACCGCGGCGATCTGCTCTCGATGTTGCTGCTGGCGCAGGACACGGAAGGCGATGGCGGCGCAATGACTGACGAGCAGTTGCGCGATGAAGTGATGACAATTTTCCTGGCCGGCCACGAGACAACTGCGAACGCTTTGACCTGGACCTGGTATCTGCTCTCGCAGAATCCGGAAGCCGAAGCAAAGCTGCACGGAGAGATTGATCGGGTGCTGGAAGGGCGACTGCCAACCTTCGAAGATGTGGCGCAACTGAAATACACCGAGATGGTGCTGGCCGAATCGATGCGACTATATCCGCCGGCCTGGGCTATCGGGCGACTGGCAATGAATGAATGTGAGATTGGTGGCTACGTTGTGCCCAAAAAATCACTGGTGCTGATGAGCCAGTTCGTGATGCACCGCGATCCGCGCTACTTCCCCGACCCGCTACAATTTGACCCCGATCGTTGGACGGCGGAAGCCCGCGAGTCTCGTCCGCAGTTTTCATATTTTCCCTTCGGCGGCGGTCCGCGTCGCTGCATCGGCGAGGGCTTTGCCTGGATGGAGGGAGTTCTACTGATTGCAGCCTTGGCACAGCAGTGGCAGATGCGACTGGTGCCGAATCACCCCGTAGCGCTTAAACCCGTGATCACGCTAAGACCAAAATATGGAATGCGGATGACGGCGATCAGGAGGCAGACGGCAGGAGCAGCCTGAAGGGCTGCAAGATAGTAGCCGGTGGTCGAAGCGTAGCGTAGACCACCGGAAGACGTTAGAAAAAGATCGCACCCTGTTCAGGGTGCAAGAATTTTTATTTGTGCCTTATCCGGTGGTCTGCGCTACGCTACGACCACCGGCTACTTTCGCTCAACCCGCAGGGTTGAAATCTCTGCTTTCCGCTTTCTGCTTTCTGCCAACTGCCCACTGCTCACTGCCCACCGTCTTGTGATAAGCTTTGCCCTTCCCAATGCCTCTTTCCGAGGGCTCCTGTGTAAGCCTACGAAACCGCAATGTGAGGTCCGCGCCGATGCCAATCAGTCAGGATTTGTTGGAGATACTCGCCTGCCCCGCCTGCAAGGCGAAGGTTGAGCTGAAGCCCGATGGCAGCGCCTTGAAATGCGTCGCGTGCCGCCGCGTGTACCCCATCCGCGACGACATTCCGGTGATGTTGATTGATGAAGCGACGATAGAGGACGAAATAGCCAGCGGCCGGAAGATCGTGGACCAGAACTAACTTGAACAGACCCTTTTGAACAGTCACTTGAATAGCCCCTTTGAATAGCCCCTTGAATAGCCTACGCGAAATAGTTGAATCGTCTCCGCGCCTCCGTGACCTTCGGATGCACAGTTTGCGCGGTGAAGACTCGCCACAGCCGCTAGCTCCCGCAAAATGGGACTGGCAGACGGTCGAGCGCGTTCTGGTCGTGCGTCTTCGTTCAATCGGCGACACAGTGTTGTCTACTCCCTCGCTGTTCGCACTCAAAAGATTTCTGCCACACGCAGCGCTGGATATTTTGTTGGAAGACTGGGTGGCGCCCGTGCTCGACGGATTTCCACACGTGGATAATGTCATCACACTCGAACGCAAGAGCACTTCCGCACGCGCTCGCGTTGCCCGCCGCCTGCGCGCCAATCATTACGACATTGTTTACAACTTGCACGGTGGAACGACCGCAACGCTGCTGGCGCGCGCCACGGGTGCAAAGCACCGCGTCGGTTATGAGACGTATCAATACGCGCGACTGTATAACCATCTGTCACCGTCCTCGTCATCGCTTTGGGGACAAAACAAGACGCATTCCGTCGAGCAACAACTTGCGTTGCTCGGATGGACCGGCGTGCCCGTGAGCGATCGGCCGCCGACTCAACTCGCGGTGACTAAAGCAGCGGCTGCCGCTATTGCCACACGGCTTCAGACGGCTGGATTAACGAATACGCCGTTTGCAGTGATTCATCCGGCAGCGGCGTTTGCTACCAAGCAATGGGCGGCGGAAAAGTTTGCGCGAGTAGCGGGGGAGCTTGCGGGCCAGGGACTGGGGGTGGTTGCTATAACCGCTCCAGATGAAACGCAACTTGTCGCCGAACTCAAGCGAAACACTTCGGCCCCGGTCGTGGCCTGCACGGATTTATCGTTGCCGGAGATAACGGCGCTGCTCGCGCGCGCACGCTTGTTCATCGGCAACGACAGTGGCATCGCACACATTGCGGCCGCAGTGGAAACTCCCGCGGTAGTAATTTTCGGATCTTCAAACATCGCACACTGGCGGCCGTGGGCCAGGGCAGCGGCGGAAGTCGTATACGAGGAGATGGAATGCCAGCCGTGTCATGGTTACTTCTGCGAAAAGTTTGACGAGCCCGAATGCATCAAGCGTGTGCCGGTGGAACGAGTAATCGCCGCGGTTGCACGTGTGTTGAGAGAAAGCGCGACAACTTAAACCGCAAAGGTCGCAACGTCCACGCAAAGGGCTGCAAAAGACTTTGCGGTTCTTTGTGGATTTCCTTCGCGTACTTTGCGGTTTCAACCCTATCATGATAACTACTCAAGTTGAATCTTGACCTAGAGTCTTTCAGTGATGTCCCAACTAACAGGACAACGCGCCGAGGAGTTAATTCGTGCGATGCGCGATCGGAAGATCGTCGTACTCGGCGATGTGATGCTCGATGAATTTGTCTGGGGCGATGTGACGCGCATTTCGCCCGAAGCGCCCGTACCCGTCGTAGACATTCGGCGCGAATCAGCAAATCTGGGCGGTGCGGCGAATGTGCTCGCCAACCTGATGGCGCTGGGCGCGAAAGCATGCGTGGTAGGTGTGGTGGGAAACGATTCCGCCGGCGAACGCCTGCGCGCGAGTCTGAAGCAGGCAAGCCCACTACAGAGCGATGATTATCTGGTCGTTGATGAAAACCGTCCGTCGACAACCAAGACGCGCATTATTGCCCACAGTCAGCTCGTTGTGCGCGCCGACCGGGAGCAGCGCAGCCCGGTCAACAGGCAAACGGAAAACCGCATTCTTGATTCGCTGCGGCAAGCTATGCAGGACGCAGCTGCGTTTGTCGTTTCTGATTACGACAAAGGCGTGGTCACGCCACGCATTCTCGGCGAAATCCTGCCGTCTGCTTATGCGCGCGTGCCGGTGCTTATCGATCCCAAGATTCGAAACTTTCCGCACTACCGCCCAGCGTCTTTGATAACGCCGAATCATCATGAGGCGCTCAGAATGACCAATCTCGAGGCAGACTCTGATGACGGATTGCATCAGGCGGCGCGTCTGATCCGGGAAAAGCTCAGTTGCGATTCTGTTCTGATCACGCGCGGCGATCGCGGGATAATGCTGCTGGAAGGTGATAACGATCCGGTGTTTGTGGCAACGGCCGCGCGCGAAGTTTACGATGTCACCGGCGCCGGCGACACTGTCATCGCCACGCTCGCGGCCGCGCTGGCAGCGGGCGCGACAATGTTGGAAGCAGCCAACCTGGCCAACCACGCGGCCGGAATTGTCGTCGGCAAGGTGGGAACGGCGACGGCAAGCGCTGCGGAATTGTTGGCAACTTTTATTGATTTGTAGGGGGGACCTGCGTGTCCGCCCCGTGTCGGCACGATGATTTACGATCCACAGAAACATCGTCGAGCAAAGATAAATTTGAGCAATGGTTATTACAGAACCAGTTGTGAATGGCATTTGGCAATGATAAGGCGAAGAAGGGCAAACATATAGGTCCGCCCCTACAAAACAATGATCGGAAAGTTTCTAAAGAACTACAAGATTCTCGAAAAGCTCGGCGTCGGCGGGCAAGGCACAGTCTACAAAGCGACGGATGGAAAACTTGGCCGCACGGTGGTTGTCAAAGTCCTGCCCGCGGAGTTAACCGCAAGAGAGGCAAACCTCAGACGCTTTGAACGCGAAGCGCGGCTGGCTTCTTCTCTCGATCACCCCAACATCTGCACCATCTTCGATCTCGACGAGGTTGAAGGCCATCACTTCATCGCCATGCAATACGTTGAGGGGCGCAACGTGCGTCAGCTTGTGGGCGGGCATCCGCTCGATTTGAAGAGCACGCTTCTGATCGCCATTCAGGTTACCGACGCGCTGGCCGCCGCGCATGGCCGGGGCATCATTCATCGCGACATTAAGTCGGGCAACGTGATGGTCACGCCTTCGGGACAAGTGAAGATATTGGATTTCGGTCTGGCAAAGTTGCTGGACGACACGGATGATAGTTCGAAGTCCACTATTCATCGTACTGACTTAACCGAAATTGGCGTGCCTTATGGAACGGCGACTTACGCCGCGCCGGAGCAGGCACGTGGCGATCGGGTCGACAAGCGAGCGGACATTTTCTCCACGGGCGTCTTGCTTTACGAGATGCTTACCGGCACGTGGCCGTTTCGCGGCAAGACAACTATCGATGTGCGACACGCAGTGCTTCACGATGCGCCGCGACCCGTTGCCGAACTTCGCAAGGAACCCGTCCCGGCGCGCCTCCAGCAGATTCTGGATCGCTGCCTGGCCAAGGAACCACGCGAGCGGTATCAAAAGATGGAAGAGGTTCGCGACGACCTGCGCGCCGTGTTGCAGCAGGTCTCGACGTCGGAGACCACGGGCCAACCGTTTACGAGCGTGGTGCCGGAACCAGCGCGGCATTTGGCCGGCGCGAGTCCGGTATCGAGAGCGATGCGATGGCTGAAGGGCAAGGCCAAGGCGGATTCGACTTCTGCTCCCGGCATGGGCACGCCGACGAAGCCCACCATTCACGAGACACCCTTTACAACCATTGCCGATCCGGAGAAGAAGAGTCTCGCTGTCTTGTGTTTCCGCAACTTGAGCAACGATGCGGCCTCGAGCTTTTATGAGTTTTCACTTGCCGATGCCGTGATAACGGAACTCGCGCGCGTGCGTTCGCTCGTAGTCAGACCCTCTTCCGTGATTGCGAAATACCAGGGAGCTCAGATGGACCCGCGCGACATTGGTCACGAGTTGCGCGTCAACGCCGTCCTGACCGCGGGCTTTATTCACGCCGCCGAGCGATTCCGCGTCACGGCGCAGCTCTTGGACGTCGGCTCCGGCGACATACTTTGGAGCGATCGGATTGACTCCTCCACTGAAGACATCATTGCGGTGCAAGACGAAATCGCCCAACGCATTGTCGAGGGCTTGCGGCTGGAGCTTAGCCCTGCGGAGCAGGACGGGATCGCGAAACCCGCTACGCAAAACGCCGCCGCTTATGAGCAATACCTGCGCGGGCGCGATCTCTTCGCGCGTTTCATTTTCCGCACTATCGCTCCCGAAGATTGCGATGCCGCTATCGAACATTTTCAACGGGCGATCGAGCTCGATCCAAACTTCGCGCTCGCGCTGGACGGTCTCGGCGCTTCTTACGTCAATCGTGTTTTCAAAGGTTTTGGCGGCGCAGAGGATTACGAGCGTGCGGAAGTTGCCTTTGCCCGGGCGCTCGCAATTGATCCGCAAATGATTGAAGCGCGCATGCTGATGGTCTTCGTTTATCTCTGGCGCGGTCAAAAGCAGAAGGCCCGCGAAGAGGTTGCGCGTGCGCGGCGTGAAGCTCCGGACGAGCCAGTCGTGCATTTTGTCAAAGCCACGCTGCACCGGCTTGACGGCGAGTATGGCCGGGCGCTGCGCAGTTATGATCGACTGATGCGTCTCGATCCCGCCGCGCATGTAGTGGCCAGCTACAATCGCGCGCTCGTTTACATGTACATGGGAAACTTCGAGGAGGTGGCGCGGCAGTTGGATCAGGCCGGCGATCCGGATAACCCCTTAGTGAAGACCTTTCGCGCGCTGTCGTTGTACTACACGGGCCAAACTGACGCTGCTGCCGAGCTGATGCAGGAAAACGTGGCGCAGCATGCGAACATGCATGGCATTCGCCCCTTCATGGCCATGTTTTTGAGCGCGCAGGGCAAGCATGACGAGGCCCGCGCACAATTGAGCAGCGCGGTCGTAAGAAACGCGGAGGTCGATCCGGACATCGCTTATTCTGTTGCGTCGGTTTACGCGCTTGAGGGAATGCGAGCAGAGGCCTTCCAGTGGCTGGCAAGGGCCATCGCTCTGGGAAATGAAAATCTAGTCTGCTTCGAAAACGATCCGAATTGGGCTTCCTTGAGAAGTGACGAACAGTTTCAGAAATTGATGGCGACGGTACGCGCCAGTCATGCGGCGCAGGGTATCAAGGGTTCACCGGCTAGTTAAGCTCGCGTCGACTGCGACACACCACACAATAATGTTTACAAAACCCCGGGCAGTTACGCTCATCAGTTCTCTTCTGCTCTTCGCGCTGATCTGCTCAGCTATTCCGGTAACCAGCGCGCAGCAGCAGCCGAAACGTGAACGACGGGTCGCAACACCGAGGAAAACTGCAACTCCGACGCCCACGCCGAGTCCCATCACTTCCGCTCCGGCGCCGGACGCTTTCCAGAGCAGAAAGGCCGCAACGACGCGCACCGTCGCCGAGTTGCAAGCACGCATTTCTGAGGTGTTGCGAAAGCCCGAGCTGGAGCCCGCGATGATTGGGATCAAGGTGGCATCGCTGGAAACGGGAAAGATTCTTTTTGAAGAGAACGCCAACAAGCTACTGCGGCCGGCTTCGAATATGAAGATCTATACTGTGGCTGCAGCGCTCGATCGGCTTTCGCCCGACTACCGCTTTGTCACTTCCGTTTATGCGCGGGCCAAACCGGGCGCGGACGGAGTTGTCCGTGGGGATTTGACGGTCTACGGACGTGGCGATCCTTCTATCGGCGCGCCTTTCAACAATGGCGACTACCTCAAGGGCATTAACGATCTCGCCGCTCGCATCGTCGCAGCAGGCGTGAAGCGCGTCGAAGGTGATTTGGTAGGCGACGAAACTTATTTCGCCGGACCTCAATTCGGCTCTGGCTGGGAATGGGAAGACTTAACGTGGTGGTTCGGCGCGGAAGTCAGCGCGCTGACTGCAAACGACAACGCGCTCGATCTCTCGGTCAAGCCGGGAGCGCAAGTCGGCAGTGCGGCTGTGATAACAACCGGACCACCGGATCCGCTACTCACCATCGTTAACCGGGTTGTAACTGCCGAGGAAAAAACTAAACGGGAACTTACAGTCTATCGCGGACTCGCGGCCCACGAGTTGTTGGTCAGCGGTTCAATCGCGCTCGACGACGAGGGTTATTCCGGCAGCGTCGCTATTTCTGATCCGGCCCTTTTGTTTGCCTACCTGCTGCGTTCGGAGCTCGCGCAACGCGGCGTGATTATCGCCGGGAAAACGCGAACGGTCGCGCCGACTGTTTCCCCGGGTCCAGCCGATAACCGAGTTGCCATCGCGGACCTGGTTGAGCTGACCAGCCTACAGTCGCCACCGCTGAGTTTGATTGCGGCCCAGACACTCAAACGAAGCCAAAATCTCTACACCGAACTTATCTTAAGGACGCTCGGAAAAGTTGTCGTGGTTCCAACAACTACGACGAACGCAAACCGCACCAGTGAAGGCGCGGGGATCGAAGTAGTGAAAACGTTCTTGCGGGAAGCCGGCATCGGTTCGCCCACGTTGATCCAGACTGACGGCTCCGGCCTTTCGTGGCACGACATGGTTACGGCCGGGGCGACCTTGCAGTTGCTTACCTACATGCATCGTCATCGTTACGCGTCCGTCTTCCGCGACGCGTTGTCGATAGCCGGGGTCGACGGCACGCTAAAAAATCGCCTGAAGGGCACGCTCGCGGAGAACAACCTTCGTGCCAAGACCGGAACCTTAAGCTCTGCCTCCAGTCTTTCGGGTTATGTGCGCGACGCGGCGGGCGAAGAGCTGGTCTTTTCAATCATAGTCAACAACTACCCTGAAGATGCTAACGTCCGAGCGAGCTGCATCGATCCAATTGCGATCCTGCTGGCATCCTTCGCGGGAAAATCTGAGAGGTAGATAAAGGCCTGCGGCAAATGGACAGGATTCGCATGATTGTTTTTTCGCATCCTGTTAATTGTGTAAATCTTGTCAAGCTCTTCGGAAGGACCGATCAAACAAGCTTACTGCAATGCCTCCTCGGTTCATCAAGTTTCATGGTTTCGGCAACGACTATATAGTCATCGAGTCGCGAGAACTCGCCCTCGCCGAAATCGCAACCACGCGGCTGGGGGAATTCGCGCGGCGCATCTGTAATCGCCACTATGGCGCAGGCGCGGATGGCATTGCAGTCGTGGGCCCGTCGGAAGATCGAGGCGCTGATTTTCATGTGCGCATCTTCAATCCAGATGGCAGCGAGGCATCGCTATCAGGTAATGGAACCAGATGTGCCGCCGCTTGTCTCTACTACAGGAAACTCTGGACGGCTGAAGAGTTGTGCCTGAGTACTCGCGCGGGCCTCAAACTGTATACGCTTAGAGAGCAAACCGGCGCGGGCCGCTAT
>JBGQJH010000064.1:0-9011 GCA_041498935.1 Pyrinomonadaceae bacterium
CAGTAGGATTTAGCTTAGTTGGGTTGTTGGATTGCCTGGCTATTTGAATGTCACAAGCTGAGAACCTGTGCTTGCCGAACCGGCGATGATGAAAGCGAAAGCCGCACGCGTGCCGCGCATCACATCCTGAATTTGCAAGAAGAGAACTGTTAGTTGGCCCAACTTATTCCAATCTTGTCCGCGGGAAAGGCGGAGAATGAAACCAATATTTGAAGGCAGGATCGTCACCGGAGGATTTGCGCTCGCGTTAGCGATCCTGCTTGTAGTCACCGGCCTCTCGTTCCACAACACCCGAAGGCTTACGGAAGCGCGCGAGTGGGTTGGGCACTCCTACCTCGTCATTGTCAAACTCGAAAAGATCTTAACTCGGCTTGATGATGTCGAATCAGGGAACCGCGGCTACATACTCACCGGTCAGGAGGCGTATCTCGAACCATTCACCGCGGCAAACGCCAACCTCGACCAGGACTTCAAGGAACTAAAGCTAATAACCGCGGACAATCCGTCCCAGCAGGGCCGAGCCGCCCAACTCGAGAGTAAGGCGGCAACGCGGCGGTCGATCGCCGCGGAAGGTACTCGCCGGCGACGCGACGTAGGGTTCGAGGCGGCGCAGCAGTGGATCCTCCTGGGAACCGGCAAACGAGAAATGGATCAAATCCGTTCTTTGATCGCCGAGATGGAAGTGGCTGAACAAGAGTTGTTGCAGCAACGCGTCGTGGAAGCAAAAGCAGAAACCACGAAAACGATTATTACTTTTTCAGCCGGTTTGGCATTGAGCTTTGCGCTGCTGTTGGTGGTCTTCTATCTCTTGAAACGCCAGATCGCCGAGCGCCGCCTGGCTGAGCAAACACTGATTGGGCAGAAACGAGAACTAGCGGTTTCCGAGCAGGCTTTGTCCGAACAGACATCTCTTTTGCGGTTGGTACTCAAGAGCATCGGCGATGGGGTCGTTGTCAGCGATGAGAATGGAAAGTTTCTGGTCTTCAATCCCGCCGCTGAGCGGATATTGCAAGCCGGCCCCACGGATGAAGGGGTTGATCAGTGGACACAAGCCTACGGAATATATCTGCCGGATAAGTTAACACCTCATCCTCCGCAGGAACTGCCGCTGGCGCGCGCGATCCGCGGCGAGCCGGTTGACGCCGCCGAGCTCTTCATGCGTCATGCCAAAGCCCCGCACGGTAGGTGGCTAACCGTCACCGCAACACCGATCAGGAACGAAGCGGGCGTCAGTCGCGGTGGCGTTGCGGTCTTCAGCGACATCACCGAGCGGAAGCGCTTCGAACAAGGACTTCAAGAAAAGACCGTCCAACTCGGAAACGCAAACGCTCAGCTCGAGGCCACAAACAGCGAGCTTGAAGCCTTTACGTACTCCGTTTCACACGATCTGCGAGCGCCACTGCGCCATCTTGCGGGCTATAGCCAGATGCTTAAGAAAAACAGCGGCTCAAAACTCGATGAAAGCGGCAGCCGTTACCTTGAAGTTATTCTGGAAGCCGCCGAGCGAATGGGAGATCTGATCGATAACCTGCTGGCGTTCTCCCGCTTAGGACGGGCTGATATGCGGAAGATCACGGTAGACCCCAACCAACTGCTGCAAACCGTAATTGCCGATCTAGAGGACGAAACCAGGGGACGAAAGATTCGCTGGTCCATCGGCGAGCTACCCGGAGTAAAGGCCGACCCAGCCTTGCTGCAGATGGTTTTCACTAACCTGTTATCGAACGCGCTGAAATTCACGCGCAACCGGCGGCAATCCGAAATAGAGGTAGGGTGCAGCGGGAACAATGGTGAGCTGGTCGTGTTTGTGCGCGATAACGGCGCCGGCTTTGACATGAAGTATGCCGACAAACTTTTTGGGGTTTTCCAAAGGTTGCACCGCGCGGACGAGTTTGAAGGAACGGGAATTGGTTTGGCGAATGTTCGGCGAATCATTCTTCGTCATGGTGGCAAGACGTGGGCAGAGAGTCGGGACGGTGAGGGCGCCACGTTCTACTTTTCTCTGCCGGTTACGGAAGAGAAGGTTCTTGTTTAGCTGCGACTCCGGTGCCGCCGGCGTCGAGGGACAGCTCCCCAATCCAAACGAGGGGGCAATCAGTGAAGGGGTGAGTGTATGAGTGATCTCAAAAAAATCCTGCTGGCTGAGGATGATCCTCGCGACGTCGAACTCACGCTCATGGCTTTGGAAGAATCCAAGCTGGCTAACGAGGTTGACGTGGTGCGTGACGGCCAGGAAGCGCTTGATTATTTGTTTCGACGCGGCGCCTTTGAAACACGCACCGGCAATAATCCCGCGTTGATTCTGCTCGATCTAAAAATGCCCAGAGTCGACGGCCTCGAGGTCTTACGCGCTGTACGCGAGGATGCAACGGTGAGGATGACGCCGGTAGTGATGCTCACATCCTCTCGGGAAGAACGCGACATCGTCGAAAGCTACAAGTTGGGAGTTAATGCCTACGTTGTGAAGCCAGTCGACTTTAACCAGTTCCTTGAAGCGATCAAGCAGATCGGCGCGTTCTGGGCCGTCGTGAATCAACCGCCTCCAGGCAGCACCGGAAAAGAGCACTGAGGACTTCTGTGATGCCGGCCATGCAAAACGGACTGAATATTCTCCATCTTGAGGATGATCGGCTTGATGCCGACTTGATCCGCGACACGCTTACATCCCAGGGCATCGTTGCAAACATAGTTGGTGTGGAAACAGAGAGAGAGTTTCGATCTTCTCTCGGAAATGGAAAAGTTGATCTCATTCTGGCGGACTATTCCCTGCCCGGCTTTAGTGGGATGGCGGCATTGGCCATCGCGCGTGAGAACCGACCCGAACTGCCATTTATTTTCGTTTCCGGAACAATTGGCGAAGAGATCGCCATTGAAACCCTCAAGAGCGGGGCGACCGATTATGTTCTCAAGCACCGTCTGCAACGGCTGGGATTGTCGGTGCGCCGGGCGCTGAGTGAAGCGGAGGAGCGCCTTAGGCGCAAAGTCGCGGATGGAGCGCTGCGGGAATCAGAAACTCGCTATCGCGTATTGTTCGATCACAATCCACTGCCGCAGTGGGTCTATGATCTGGAAACGCTCGCCTTCCTGGCGGTGAACGAAGCCGCGATTCACCATTACGGTTACTCGCGACAAGAATTTCTCGCCATGACCATTAAAGACATTCATCATCGGGACTGTGTTCCGGCCTTGGGCGGCACCGTGACGGCCTTTGTCAACGGATTGGCCCGTTCGGGAGTATGTCAACATCGCAAGAAAGACGGCAGCATAATTGATGCCGAGATTACTTCTCATTCGATCGAGTTTTCCGGCCGGCAAGCGGAGGTCGTGCTCGGCATGGACATTACCGAACGCAAGCGGGCGGAAGAGCGGTTGCGTTTGCAAAGCGCCGCCCTGGAATCCGCGGCGAACGCTATCGTGCTCACGGATGAGAAAGGAGCAATCATCTGGGTCAACGATGCCTTTACACAAACTACCGGTTATTCCAAAGAGGAGGTCTTGGGTAAGAACCCCAGACTGCTCAAGTCGGGGAAGCAGAACCACGCCTTTTACCAAGACATGTGGGACACAATACTTGCCGGTAAAATCTGGCGCAACACCATAATCAATCGTTGCAAGGATGGTACTTTTAATCACGAAGATCTAACCATCACCCCGATTCGAAACAGTGCAGGAAAGATCACTCACTTTGTCGGGATCAAACAGGACATCGCTGAGAAAACTCGTGCAGAGGAAGCACAGCGAAGTTCCGAACTCCGCTACCGGCGGCTTTTTGAGAGCGCGAAAGACGGAATTCTGATCGTGGATGCGGACACCAGACAGATTGTCGACGTGAATCCGTTCCTCATGGAGATGTTAGGTTTTTCCAAGGAAGAGTTTGTAGGTAAGGAACTCTGGCAGATCGGTCTTTTCAAAGATGTCGCTGCTTCAAAGCTCGCTTTTGCGGAATTGCAACAGCGAGGTTACATACGCTACGAAGACTTGCCCCTGGAAACTCGTGAGGGACTCGTCAAACCGGTCGAATTTGTCAGCAACAGCTATCTGGTGGGCGAGAGCCGCGTCATCCAGTGCAATATCCGGGACATCACCGAACGCAAGCGCTTTGAGCAGGCCCTGCAGGAGAAGAATATCGAACTCGGAAATGCCAATCTCGCTAAGAATCGCTTCCTGGCCAACATGAGCCACGAACTGCGCACGCCCCTCAATGCAATCATCGGCTTCACCGGCACGCTGCTAATGCGCCTGCCTGGACCATTGAATGCGGATCAAGAGCACCAACTAAGTATCGTGCAAACCAGCGCGAGGCACTTGCTCTCGCTGATCAACGATCTGCTTGACCTTGCCAAGGTCGAATCCGGCATGGTCGAGATCAAGTACGAGCCGCTCGTTTGCCAGGAGGTCATGGAAGAGGTGGCGGAGGCTTTACGCCCGCTGGCTGAAGCCAAGGGGCTCGAGTTCAAAATCAAAGCGCCGAAGTCAGGCGTGCGCATCGGGGCGGATCGCCGCATTCTTAGCCAGATTCTGATTAACCTCAGCAACAACGCCATCAAGTTCACGGAAAAAGGGCAGGTTCAGATCCAGTTGAGCACGCGCCAGTCGAACGGCCAAATTCTGGCGTCGATCGAAGTGATCGATACGGGCATCGGCATCAGGATCGAGGACCAGAAAAAGTTATTCCAGGAATTCCAGCAGGTTAGCACCGATCACCGGAACGAAGGCACCGGCCTTGGTCTCTATCTGAGTGAGAAGCTGGCGATCCTGATCAATGGGAAGATCGAGTTCGAAAGCGAGTATGGCAAGGGCAGCACATTCCGGCTGCTCGTTCCAACAGCTTAGAAGGGAAGGGGCGAATGTCGGCACGCGTGCTCGTCATCGAAGATAACGCGTCGAGCCTCGAGCTAATGATTTATCTGCTCAAGTCGTTTGGCCATATGCCATTTCGCGCTCGCGACGGCGAGGAAGGTATTCAGGTTGCTCGCAGCGAACGGCCCGATTTGATCCTTTGTGATGTGCAGTTGGCCGCAATGGACGGCCACGAGGTGTGCCGGCGACTGAAGAGCGATCCGGCCTTGTGTTTGATTCCCGTGGTGGCCCTCACCGCGTACGCGATGGTGGGCGATCGCGAGAAGATGCTGGCGGAAGGCTTTGACGGTTATCTCAGCAAGCCGGTGAACCCGGAGCAGATTATGGACCAGCTAGCCCCGTTCCTTAGCCGGCAAACTCGGATAGTTCCCGATCAATGCGGCCGTTCCAAGCCGGCTGTTGCAGACTGTCTCAGTGGAGCACGCAAAGGATAGATATGGCCCGAATACTTGCCGTCGATGACCGCCCCATCAACCTCCAGTTCCTGGTGTCGCTGTTGAGCCACGACGGCCACAGCGTGCTCGAAGCATCCAATGGCCAGGAAGCGCTCGACATTGCCCGCGGCCAGCATCCGGATCTGGTCATCGCCGACATAGAGATGCCCGTGATGGACGGTTACGAGTTTGTCACCCAGCTTCGAACCGACCCTCGCATTGCCGACACACCGGTGATCTTTTACACCGCTCACGCCGGAGAAGCCAAGTTTGTGGCCCAGCCCTGTGGGGTGACGCAAGTCCTTACCAAGCCTGCTGAGCCTGAGGTGATACTCAACACGGTCAGCTCTGCGCTTGGCGAACTTTCCTTTACTGAGCGACAAGTGCAAAGCGCCGGCGCCGGAGCGGGCGTTGAGTCTCCAGGGAAGATTCCGGATGCGCTAATCACGTTACAGGCAGTTAGTTTGCGGCTGTCGGCACTGATCGAGCTGGGATTGGAATTGGCATCTGAGCGCGATCCGCAACGCCAGCTTGATAGATTCTGTTCGACGGCACGCAGCATCATAGGGTCAAGCTATGCAGCTCTTGGCATTCTTGACGACGGAAAACAAAGCATACGGACCTTCGTAGTCAGCGCAGGCGACCCTGAGAAGAAATCGAACCACACTGTACCGCCGGCGTATCATGGCGTCCTCGGCAAAGTTCTCACCGAGCGCCGCCCTCTGCGACTGAGAAGTCCTTTTTCCGATCTCGGAGTGATGGATCTGTCGCCAGACGGCTCCCCGATAAGCTCGTTTCTTTGCGTCCCGCTTCTTTCTCCGACCGATGTTTATGGCTGGCTGTATCTGCTGGATAAGTTGGGCGCCGAAGAGTTCAGCGCCGAAGACGAGAGACTGGCTATGACGCTCGCCGCCCAGGTAGCGGTCGCGTACGAGAATGTAGTGCTTTACGAAACTGCCGCTCGAAACGCGGAAGAATTGGACAAGACTCGCCGGCAGGAGTTAGAGATGAAAGACCAGTTTGTCTCTCACGTCTCCCACGAGTTGCGCTCGCCGCTGGCTGTCATCCACCAGTTTGTCACGCTAATGTTGGACGGTCTTGCGGGAGAGATCACCGCCGAGCAGCGCGAGCATCTGGACGTTGTTCTGCGAAACACTCTGCAGCTTCGCGAGATGATCAGTGACCTGCTCGACATAACTCGGGCGGAAGCGGGAAAGCTTCTTTTTGAGCAGCACGGAGTATCGCTCTTGCCTCTTTTCATAGAGCTTGAGAGGAACTATCGGGAACGTGCCGTTCAGAAAGGCATTCTTTTCCTGGTTCAGGAGCCCAGAGGTCTCCCGCTGGTCTACGCCGACCCACAACGGCTGAGGCAGGTCCTGGCAAACCTGATCGACAATGCTCTCAAGTTTACCGAGCGCGGCAAAATCACCATCCGGGCAAGCTGGGATGACCAGCCTGGCTTCATGCGCATCACCGTGAGCGATACGGGATGCGGGATTAGTGAGAGAAGCCTGCCCCTGGTTTTCAATCGGCTCTACCAGGAAGAAACCACCGTCGCACAGAGCCGTAAGGGCCTCGGCCTTGGCCTGCACATCTGTGAGCAACTTGTATCACTTCATGGCGGGCGTATCTGGGTCGAAAGCAGAAAAGACCATGGGAGTACGTTTATCTTTACGGTCCCGTTGCGAATTGAGGAGATCAGGAAAGGACGAAACACTTGACCAAGAAAAAGATTCTAATCGTCGAAGACGATCAAGACATGCGACGCGCACTAAACGTCCGGCTGAGGGCCAACAACTACGACACTGCTTTTGCCTCAGATGCAATCCTGGCGCTGAGCATCGCCAAGAAGGAGCAGCCTGACCTGGTACTTCTCGACCTTGGCTTGCCGGCTGGTGATGGGTTTTTGGTAATGGAGCGAATGAAGAACATTGCTTCGCTTTCCGGTCTGCCGGTTATCGTCGTCAGCGCGCGGGATCCAGAGGGAAACAAAGATCGAGCGCTCTCCGCCGGAGCGGAAGCTTTCTTTCAAAAGCCCGTGGACAACGAGCAGCTGATGGCGGCCATTCGTAGCACTCTTGGTGACGCGGATTAAGTTCGCTTAAAGGTGTGACGCAATTTCAACCGCGGACTGCGGACTACTGATTTAACTCCGCTCCGCGGCGGAGAACTTAGTTTGGAGTTTAGGTTTCAGCCTGGTTTTCTTCAGCGCGACAAGCTAGAGGCTAAATGCTAAACCACGACTCTTAAGCTCAACGCATGAAAACAACGCTGCGCATTCTACATCTCGAAGATGATCCGCGTGACGCCGAACTGGTTCGCGATATGCTGGCGGCTAATAGCATCGTCGCCGATGTTGAGCGTGTGGACTGTGAGTGTGATTTCGTGGCTCAACTGAAGCAAAACGAGTTTGACCTGATTCTCGCGGACTACTCGCTGCCCGCATTCAGCGGCATTTCAGCGTTGACGATGGCGCGCGAAAAGCGGCCTGACAAACCCTTCATCTTTGTTTCTGGCACGTTGGGGGAAGACGCGGCAATAGAAACCCTGAAGAGCGGCGCCACAGACT
Source organism: Pyrinomonadaceae bacterium (assembly GCA_041498935.1). Classification (GTDB taxonomy): domain Bacteria; phylum Acidobacteriota; class Blastocatellia; order Pyrinomonadales; family Pyrinomonadaceae; genus PSRF01. Next base: position 7,864 of record JBGQJH010000064.1, read on the forward strand.
ATGTGCTTAAGCACCGTCTCCAGAAACTGCCCCTCTCGGTGTGGCGGGCGATGTGCGAGGTTGAAGAGCGCAACGAGCGCGCACTGGCGGATGAAGCACAGAAGGCTTCCGAACTCCGCTACCGGCGGCTCTTTGAAAGCGCTAAAGACGGGATCTTGATCCTCGATGAGAGGAGCGGGCAGATTGTTGACGTGAACCCGTATGTTAGCGAAATGCTGGGGTATTCCAAAGAAGAGCTCGTAGGTAAGGAACTCTGGGAGATTGGTGTCTTCAAAGATATCGCTGCCTCGAAGGACAGCTTTGCCGAACTGCAACTACAAGGTTACATACGCTATGAAGACTTGCCCCTGGAAACTCGTGACGGCGTCGTCAGGCCGGTCGAATTTGTGAGCAACAGCTATCTGGAGGGTGAGAGCCACGTAATCCAGTGCAACATCCGCGATATCAGCGGCCGCAAACAAGCAGAGGTAGAACTCAGAGAGGTCAACCAACATCTCGGGCGGGCGCTCAAGGAATTACAAAGCAAGAGCAAAGAGCTGGCGAGCATGACACAGCAACTGTGGCAGGCTTCCAAACTGGCGACCATGGGCGAATTGGCCGCGAGCATCGCGCACGAGTTGAATAATCCGCTGGCGACGGTAGCCTTGCGCGCCGAGTCTCTTTTGGCGCACTCGCCGGTCGAAGAGCAGGGCCGTGCGGCCAATATTATTTTACGCGAGGTGGAACGAATGGCCAGCCTCGTGAGCAATCTGCTCCAATTTAGCCGGCGCAGCCATCGGCAGGTTTCTTCTATCGATCTACCGGAGGAATTAAAGAATTCGCTCGATTTTATTGAGTACCACCTGCGGAGTCACCAGATAAAAATTGTGCAGGATTTTGCTTGTGGTCTTCCCAGCGTCCAGGCAGATCGGCAACAGTTGCGTCAGGTCTTTCTAAACTTGATAACGAATGCGAGCGACGCGATGTCGGGAGGCGGAACACTGACAGTGCGTGCGCTTCCGGACACACTCGAGAATGGTGAGGCGGCCGTGGTGATCGAGTTTTCAGACACGGGGGTCGGCATTCCGGAAGAAGACCTGCCAAGACTCTGGGAGGCCTTCTTTACAACGAAACCGGAAGGCAAAGGCACCGGATTGGGATTGCCGATC
>JBGQJH010000065.1:0-8966 GCA_041498935.1 Pyrinomonadaceae bacterium
ATCCATCGCGTTATGATGATCGAGGCGCCAGCGATCGTGAATAGCGCCCTGGCCAAAGACGGCAATCGGCAGCGGCTTCTTAAACGCGTCAAGGAAGAAGCGCTGAACTTTCCAGGCGTCAGCCAAGGCCCAGAGGGCGCCACCGTTGTAGCGAATGAAAGAGGCAGTCCTTATCATGCCACCCTTCGGCACCGGCTTACTTCTGGCCAGCTTAGCTTCCGCTTCAGCCTCAAGCAGTGTGTCGGCGATTTGTGTGTCAGCGCCCGCGACGCGCCGGTCTACCTCGTCAACTTTGTCCTTCGCTTCTGCAACTGCGTGTTCACTAGCTTCGAATTCGTTTTTTGAAACTAAACCCTGCGCAAAGAGTTGCCTGGTTTGGTTTGCGCGATCTTCCGCTTTGCGAACACTCACCTCGTAGCTAGCCCGCAACTTTTCCAGGCTGGCCTTGTATTCATTGGTTGCTTTAATGAAGTCTTCCCGGAGTTTTGTTAGTTGATCCGTGCGCCGCGTCTGCGTCGCTTTCGTGCGCGGCGTCTTCTTCGGATTAGTCTTCGCCGGAACCGTCTTTGCTTTCGCGGCGGCAGGTTTCGCTGCAACTTGTTTCTCTTGCGCAGCCACCGCGGGCGGGATTACGAGCATGAGGAATGAAAGCAAAGGGCTGCAAATGCTGGCAGCTAAACTGCCCGCTGAAATATTCTCTTTCATGACCGCGCCGTGCCTCGTTCCAACTCCGAGTTGATCTCTCCGCCGATGAGAATCGCCAGTCCGGTAAAATAGAACCACAGCATAAGCACAATCAGAGCGCCGAGCGAACCGTAGGTGACGCTGTAAGAATCAAAGAAGTGGAGGTAAAGCCTGAAGCCGAGCGAAACCAACAACCATAAACCGACTGCCGTTGCCGAGCCCGCGGTCCAAAACTTTGGCCGTGGTCGATTGATATTCGGCCCTAAGTAATAAATGAGATCGAAGGTGAGCAGCAGAAACACGAGAGCGATGGGCCACTGGAGAATTTTCCAGACGATTGTAAACGCTGTGCCAAGACCAAGGTGCATCGCGACGCGCTCACCAATTTGCCCACCGTAGAAGACAATCCCCAGCGCCACCACGATGAACACGGTGACCATGATCGTTAAAAAGATTGCCACCAGCCTGACCTTCCACCAGGAGCGATTCTCTTTCACCGCGTACGCCGCATTTAGCGTGTCGCTGATAGCGCCCATGCCGTTGGAGGCGGCCCATAGAGCGGCGAGAATTCCGAGGGAAAGTTTGCCGCCGCCACGGGCAGCGCTGATTTCATCGAGCGTACGGTAAACAAGAGTTATCGCGGAAGAGGGCATGACCGTGGCCAGATAAGTAAGCAGTTTGTGGCGCAGATCTGATCCGGCCTGGGCAAAATAGCCAAGCAGGGTCACGAGAAACAACAACAGCGGGAAAAGAGCCAGCAGGAAATAATAAGAAAGCTGAGCAGCGCGTCCGAAGATGTCGTGATCGTTAATGCGCGTCCAGAGTCGGCCGGCAAAAGCTTTCCAGTTCAAAGCAGAAAACCCCCTTGACTACACTAATGAAAACTCACTTCCGCGAAGCGACCGGATTCTAGCATGTCGCGGATCGAGGGAATCCGACCTTAGCCAAAGGGGTTGGAGTGGGGAATCGTGTCGGAACGGGGAGTGTCAGCGACGGTTATTTGCTGAGCAGCATGAGCATGACCATCACTTCACCAGCGTACCTGTACGACTCCACCGGGTGTTGCCGACGAAATCCGAAATGACGTTGAAAGGAAACGGGGCATCGCTGTGCGGCGCACTCTCGTCGTAGGACCAGTAAACAAACATCGCCCGGCCAATCACCAGATCGCGCGGGACAAAACCCCAGTAGCGGCTGTCTTCGCTATTTTCACGATTATCACCCATCACAAAGTACTTGTTCTGGGGAACAACCAGTTCATGTCCATTTCCTTCGTGCTTGAAGACGTCATAGTCTTCGCTACTTTGTTCATCGCCGGAGCCGGGATGGTAATAGACGTTGTAAGTTTCGCCTGGCTTAGGTGGCGGATCATTGCCTACTGTGAGCGGCGACTTGTTGTCATTCTTATCGACCGCCTCGATGCGGTGTTCCGGTAAAGGCTGCCCGTTGACTATGACATTCCGGCCCTCAATCCTGATACGATCGCCAGGCAAGCCAATTACTCGTTTGACGTAGTTGGTGGTAATTGGTTTGTTGTCGGCCCTTTCATCTCGGCGGGGATCATAACGATTTCCTGGATACTTAAAAACGATGATGTCGCCACGCTTGATCTCGCGTTGCGGAAGAAACGGTGCAGACTTTCCCGGCGCAAAGATAAATTTGTTGACCAAAAGATGATCGCCAATGGTAATCGTATTCTGCATCGACCCGGTCGGCACTTTGACTGCCTGGACGATGAAGGTCATGCCGAAGAGGGCCATGATCACCGTAACCGCGGCCGACTCGAAATACTCCCGCCAGACAGACTTCGGCAGACCCTGGGGTTTTGTTTCCGGTCCCGGCGAACCTTCATGCCCGTTACGATTGAAGACTCGGGAGAAAGCTGACGGCTTCACATCCGTCTTCGTTTCCGAGACGTTGGTTGAAACGGTTCCACTGGAAGGATTGTTCATCATCTCCAAATCATCCTAGATACCTTGGGCGGCAAGTGTCAACGTCACGCCTCTTTCTTGTCCGTCTTCATGAAGGCCAACGCCTCTTTCGCCGCCGCCGCTTCGGCTGTCTTCTTCGAGCGCCCTTGTGCGCGCACGCTGCCATTGTCCCAACTCACCTCGACGTGAAAAGTGCGGCGGTGTGGCGGACCCACCGCCTCGACGACAGAATATTTGGGCGCCGGCCGGCGCTCAGCCTGGAGTTTCTCCTGGAGCATTGTTTTGTAGTCGGCTTCAGCCGCGGCAATCGGAGTAACCTTCTGTAACTCTTCGCCGAGCGCGCGCTGGACGAAGTCAGTTGCCGCGGACAACCCGCCATCGACGAAAATCGCGCCGGTCAGCGCCTCTAACACGTCAGCCAGCAGCGCGTCCTTGCGCCGTCCGCCACTCCTCTCTTCTCCTCGCCCGAAGCGGAGAAAGTCGCCCAGGTTTAAGCGCAATGAAGCTTCCGCCAACGTCGGCGCGCTCACCAGCCGATGCTTCATGCGGGAGAGTTCGCCCTCCGTGCCGGCCGGGTAAGCCTTGCAGAGATAATCCGCGACTACTAAGCCCAACACTGAATCGCCGAGGAATTCCAGGGCCTCGTTATGAAGTTGGCGCGCCTCATTTTCCGATCCCGGCGCCACCTGTTCGTGCGCCCATGAGCGATGCGTGGTGGCTCGCTCCAGCAAGGCGCGATTTTGAAACTTGTAGGAAAGGATGGTTTCCAGAAGGCCGAGGTCCGGAAGTTTGATTCCCTGTTTCTTCAAGGTAGGTTTACTTGTAACAAAGCCGGAAGCGTCGTCGTACTCGCGTGACAAAGCTTCCGGCTGTTACCTGAAGAGCCCTAAGCGGCTAGTTTCGTCTTAGTGACGACGATGATTGTTTCGAGTCTTCGGTTTAACTGGGGCCTTTGTGCTGGTCGCTGTCGTTGCCGCGGCGGGCGTCGAAGTTGTTTTCGGCGCGGTCGTCAGCGAGGACGCCGCCGCCGGCGCGGTTGTCTTATTCGTCGTCGTAGGCACAGCGGCTCCTGTCGAACTTGAACCGTTATTCATGCTTCCCGTTGCCGGCGTTGTTGTTGTCGTCGCCGGCGGGGTTGGCAGGGTCGTCAGCGGCGTCGGTTCTGGCGGCAATGGCTTCGACATCACACTCGCAATCATCTCGTTCAGACCGGCATCCGACTTGTCGTGACGAAACTTATAAAGTTCCGTTAGCCGCGCGAGCCATTGAGCCTTTGATGCCTGAGAATTGGCATCGGTACCGGAGACAGCCACAGCGCGGGCGAGTGCGTCAATAACCCTATCTACAAGCTGGTTAATATTCGCTACTGCCAGCTTGCTTTCCGGCGTTTCATCCTTGTCCTTGTACAAGCGTTGATACTCCGCCGACTGGTTGGCATATTGGTTTTCATAGGAAGCGGCAACGAAAGCGTAAGTCTGCGGATTCTTCTTGATCTCACTGTCAAACTGGGCCGCCCTGATAAAGTAAGTGAGCGCCTCGGTCGGATTGCTGACACGTTCGAGGTAACCTACCGAGTAGTAAAGGTAGCCGAGCGCGTCGTCCTTGGACTTGAAGGGCAACCAGCTCTCGGGAGCTTTACCCGACTCAATTGCCTGAATCGCCTTTTTCGCGTAACCAATCGCTTCGGCATTCCCGGATTCGTTCTTGGTAGTTACCGCAAGGACATAGCCGCCGTATCCCAGATCGATGATCGCCGCAATGTTATCGGGCTCGTCTGCCAGGATTTCTTTGGCTAGAGTCATGGCTTCGGCATATTTTCTCTGATCAACAAATAGACTGGTGAGCTTGATCTTACGAGCTTCCTTGTCGTAGGCGATAACCCACTTCTTAAGATAGGTTGTGATCTGGCCCTCTTCTGTCGGGCATGCAGCCAGGTATTTTCTTGCCGCTTCGTAAGCTTTTGTCGGTTCTGTAGTGCGGAATTTGGTGAAGTCGGCATACGAAGCACCCTTGACTTCGTCAGTGCACGTCGTCTGAGCCGGCGCCGGCGTCTGCGCCTTTAGTTCACTTACGTTGGCTAAAGTTGCGACGGCCACCATGGCCAGGGTCGCGTAGATTGCTAACGTCCCAATAATCTTTTTCATTAGTAGTGTAGAACCTCCAAGTTCTCTCTTTCAGCTCTCCTTGCGGGGCCAGCGTTGGCTTGCCTTCGTCGCAAAGGCGACACACTAAGATGCGGACTTACAAAAACCAGTTGCCGATTCGCCGGGCCGTTCTGCGGTGGCAGGAGAGAACCACAGTGTCATCGAATTGAAATAGAGCCCAAATAGAACGCCGCAATATTCCTGCAACTCTTACGGACCTGTCAAGGCGAGAAATGCTCGCAAGTAAAAGAAAATCGCTCCCCAAAAGCATCTACGCCGGAGCTCGTCATAGTTTACGAGTCTCCGGCGCAGGTAGGTTTTCCCCAGGGTTGCAACTCCCTTACAAATTACGGCTGCATTTCCTGAGTTCGACGTGGCCTGTTGTCGGGCTGTGTCGGCGGCTTCACGGAAGTCTTCGCCGGCGTGGACGATTTCTGCGTATCCGCCTTCTGAGTTTGGGAGTTGACTGGCATCAGCACACGTTTCACGGTGTTAGGTGATGTCTCCGGCACAAGCTTGTGGGTGGGTGAAGCTGTCGTTGCCGTAGACGAATCGGTAGTGTCTACCGTCTCCGCGCCGCTCTGATCAGCGACCGTTTCCTCACCCTCTTCGGTGCCGACCTCCTTCTCCTCATCATCGGGCGTGGTAGCAATTTGCAGATTTGTCGGAGTGCCGAAGCGTTGATGCAAGTCGCGATAGATTTGGCCGGCTACGGCTGCAGGCAGGTGATGATGGGCATCAGTGCCGCGCGTAATCACAACCACTGCCAGCCTTGGATTGGCGAGGGGCGCGTAAGAGGTGAACAGTCCTACCCAGCTCCCGCCGCCGCCGTTACACGTTCCGGTCTTTCCCGCTACTGTCTGTAGCGGATCATAAGCTTTCCTTCCGGAGCCGTAATTGACCGAACCAATCATTCCCGGGATCATCCGCTGCAAGACGTTACCGTCGATGTCTAATCTACGACGCACCTTCGGTTTGAACTTCGCACCGTCCAGAGGGTTTGAAACCTGGGGCACAAGCAACTTTCCGCCGTTGGCCATCGCCGACACGAGATTACCCAGTTGCAATGCCGTGACTTCGAACCCGTCTGCATAGGAAAACATCCGGCGAAGCGCAAAGCCTGGTTTCATCTCCGGCAAGCGACCCGAATATTCGAAAGGAACATTCGCTCCTGTCTTTTCACCTAATCCCAGCTCCCGCGCGTAGTGGATCATCTTGTCAAAGCCGAGGCCGTTACCGACGCGTTCGAAGTATGGATTGTCAGAGTGGGCCAGCGCTGAGGTTAGATCCATGCGACCACGATCGGACGCCAGGACTAACTCTTCCGGAGGGATCACATTTTCGGATAGTCCGGCCACGCCGGTTACGAGCTTTATTGTTGAGCAGGGTTTGAAGCCTCGTCGCAGGGCCCATTCCTGGTTGACTATCGAATAGACTTTCCCAGTCATTGGATCCATTACTACGACTGTACCGGCGTGATTGCCCAGCGCGTTAACGGCAACACGCCGCACTTGAGGATCTTCACCGGTAAGATTGTCTCTGGCAATCATGCCCTGAACTTCATCGCGCAAGGCCTGGTCAAGCGCGCGTTGGCGAGCAATCGCAGCCAGCCGCGCGGCTTCGGCTCGACGACGGGCTTCAAGAATCTCGCGGCGACGTTGCGACTCGAGGCGTCGTAACTCTGCAGCGCGCTCGCGCTTATTCAGCGGCCTGTGTAATCTTCGCTCGAGCGCTTTCAGCGATGCACTCTGTTCCCGGGCGTTTTGAATTCGCTCGCGACGAAGGTCTCTGCGGGACAAGCGAGGCGACAAGCGAGATCTACCGCCGCGCCTGGAGTCTCTTGCGGAAAGCCGCTCATTGCGCCTGGCAGCGCGTCGCTCTCTTGCCGAGAGTTTCTTACCTTTTTCGGCGCGACCGCCCGCGCGTCGGGCGTTTTTCCCGCGGGCGTTGCTTTCGTGACGCCTCTTGCCGGCATCTACAGTCTGGAAAGGGAGAAAGAGAAGAACGATCAATAAGAATGCGAAAGAGAAAGTGCGGGGGTGGCGATTCATCAAAGTCATCAGGGGTTTAGTACCTTTCTAAGGGTTTCTTTGCTCACTTGCGTGAGCCTCGCCGAAAAATTCTACGCCGCGTAACGCAATCGGAAAGGCTTGCGAAATGCCTGTTCTTGAATGCAAAAGCTAACTTGGCAGCCCCGAGAGTGTTCAAACGCTCTCATAACAACTCCTGGTTTTGTTATGGACCTTCGGTCCTGCTACGTTGAGGCGGGAGAATTCCCAAAATTGGCGGTCCCTGGGGACATTGATTCGAGACCGCTCCAACTATAACATCTGAAATCGCAGGCGGCAACACAAAAGTAATCTTTTGTACATAACTTGTGACAACAAGCCTCCACTTTGCTCAGTTAACCGGAGAAAAGGCTTAATGATGACAACGATCCTACTGGAACACGCCGTCAAATTATTATGAGAACACGGCAGCTCCTGAACAGCTTTCGCGCGCGACTGGTGCTCCTGCTGGTCGTGCTTTTGGGCCTGACGCTCGGGGTCCAGTACTACGTAAATCTGCGTTCGGTACAGCAAAACGCCCACATGTTGGTTGAACAGGAGCAGGCCATCATGGCCGGGGTGGCGCTGGGCGTTAACAGCATCAACAGCCAAAAATACCTCGACCAGATGCGCAACGATTTGAATGAGCCCTTTCTTGACGAGAAAACTGGAAGAGTGAAGAACGTGCTGGTCGTCGATAATGACGGCAACATCCAGGACAGTTTGGTCGAAGATTATTCTCCGCGCACGAACCCTGACAAGACCACAAGATATGTTCGTCTAACTGACATTCCCCTGCCGCCGCTCACCAGCGCCGTGGAGTTAGCAGATATTAACCAGAATCTCCCTCCCTGGCTTAAGCGCTCGGCACTGTCGAAGCCGGGTGAGCCGGGAGCGTTCTACTTCCCGGTTGAGACGACCAAGGGCCGGTGGTACATCATCGTAGTACTGGAGTCGGCAAACACGCTTACAAATATTCTCCAGCGCCAGGCTTCTCGCTCAGCCCTCTACACGCTTTTGTTGTTGCTCGCCACCACGCTTGTCACGGGCTTGTTTGTTTGGCGGTTTACCCGGCCGATCAAAGACTTGTCAGTGGCGGCGCGGCGCGTTGCCACCGGTGATTTCGAAGTTCGAGTTCCAACTGACCGGCGCGATGAAATGGGCGCGCTATCTGCCGCATTCAACGACATGATCGCGAGGGTGGGACGCTTGCGCGAGCTGGAGTCGCAACTCTATCAGGTTGAGAAAGCTGCTGTCGTGGGACGCCTGGCAGCCGCCATCGCCCACGAAATCCGCAACCCGCTCAACTACATCAATCTCACTTTGGATCATCTGCGCTCATCCTTCGCGCCGGAGGATCCGGCGAAGCGCGAAACTTTCGAGCGCCTGGCGGATCAACTCAAGTCTGAAGTGCAACGAATCAATCGCCACATTACCGATTTTCTAAAATACTCGCGACCTTCGGCACTCGAACTCGCGCCTCTTGACCTGCGCGCCCAGGCGGAAGACGCCTTGCGCCTTATTACCGGCCAAGCCGCGGAAAGCGGCATCGAGACGAGCCTGCAGGAGCAAGGCACGTTGCCCCTGGTTGTGGCCGATAAAGACTCCCTGCGGTCTGTTTTCACCAACCTACTGATCAATAGTCTCGAGGCGATGGATGGCGAAGGGGGAAGCGTTGGGATTAAGCTGTCCGCTGAAGCAGTCAACCGGGTTCGCTTGGAGATTACCGACACCGGAAGAGGAATCGCCGCGGCAGACATTGCCAAGATATTCGAGCCCTATTATTCAACGAAAGATACGGGCACCGGCCTTGGACTTGCCATTGTCAAGAAAGCAATTGATGATCATGGCGGCTCGATCAGCGTGAGCTCAAAACAAGGGAGCGGCACGACATTCACGATTATCCTGCCGACACAACCAGAAAGGGGCGAAGGTCAGAACCACCTGCGTTAGCGGGTGGCCTTGGGCCACCTGTCAAGACCGGGTAGGGCCACCCGCTAACGCAGGTGGTTCTGACAAATACCATAGCGCGCAAAAGCATACTCGTAGTTGACGATGAAAAATCGCAGCGGGAAATCCTGGAGATGATTCTTTCCGGCGAAGGTTATGACGTAACTACTGCGTCGTCCGGCGAAGCTGCGATCAAGTTTGCCAAAGAC
>JBGQJH010000066.1:0-8785 GCA_041498935.1 Pyrinomonadaceae bacterium
GCTCACCGATGGCATCATGCTCACCGATGGCATCATGCTTACCGACGGCATCATGCTCACCGACGGCATCATGCTCACCGATGGCATCATGCTCACCGATGGCATCATGCTCACTGACGGTATCATGCTTACCGACGGCATCATGATCACCGATGGCATCATGCTTACCGACGGCATCATGCTCACTGACTAAGTTACGAGAGAACCCAACAACCCTCGCAAAAACGGGCGAAGTCCCTCCGGCTTCGCCCGTAACTATTTTCTACGAACCTGCGGAACTCGGGTTTTCTCCAAACCCGGATCACTCGACCCGGACGGTATGGCGATGGATAACCAGAGCCAGTCCCATAATCAGGTACCAGACCATCACCACTTCCGAGTCGCCCCAGTTGTAATGCACCAGGCCGGAAGTAAAGAATCCCGCCAGCCCGCCCAACGCCCCCAGTAAAATTCCGCGCTCGATCCAAATGAGACCGGCGACCCCGTCGCTACCACCACCCCAGCCGGGCTGCCCGTCTGGGGACCCCGGTCCGCTCCGGGTTCTGATAAGCAGCAGTGAGCGCCAGAGCGTGCGCGCGTAAACGAACAGGAATGCGAGCCAGAGGATCATGGCCGGCAGGCCGCGTTCGAGCGCGATCTGCAAGAGGTTTGAGTGCATGTGGCCCCAGGGAATGCGGCCGCCTTCAAACATTCCCCACTCGCGCCAGTGCCCTTTGATCGAATCCATGCCGACGCCAACCAGCAGATGCCGCGGCTTGCTAACCAGCAGGTTCACGCCTTCGCGCCAGACAGTTTCGCGCCACGTGGTTGATTGATCTGCCTGATCGATAAAGGCGACGTTGCGTTTCTGCTGGAGGATGAACAAGCCCGCGAGTATCAGTGGTATCGCCAGCACGCCGATGAGGATCAATGTGCGTCGCCCAACGCCGAGTAGAAGAATGATCAGTGTGGACACTGCACAACCAAGCCAGGACGCGCGCGTGACAGTCAATAACAACGCGCCACCAAATCCGGCCAGCGCCACAAGCAACAAGGCGCCGGCCCAACTCCGTTTCACCGGCAGACTCACAAAGATTCCCATCGTCAGCGCGATGATCAACTGGAGGACTTCAGCATAAGTGACAAACTGGCCATAGAACCCGGTCGCGCGCCAATCGCGCCCTCTCGACCAGCTTCCGATGCCCAGTTGTTCCAGTGGACTCGTGCCCGGCAGTACACTGCCACGAGGAACTTTGAAGACTGGTTGCAACTCATGCCGGTAAGTCAAAATAGCCGCCGGCTTTTTCTCCGGCTTTGCGAGAGCGTTAACCAACTCCTGCGGGTCGCGCAGCTTCTGTCCATCGACTTCCAGCAGCGTGTCTCCGGCGCGAATACCTGCCTTATAAAGAGGACTCTGCTCCGAGATGCCATAAACTTTTACTGCCCGTCCCACCAGGCGCTCGCCGGCGGTGTAAAAAACATTGACCATGCAGGCACCGATTAGCGTGAGCGCAAGCAGGCGGACCACTCGCAGCGAAGGCACGTTTTCGGCGAACAAATAAATGATGGTGAAGAGACTTGCCGCGCGGAGTTTGCCGATGGAAACCATCGGCTCGTAAGAAAGGAAGGACGAAAGACCAGTGAGGATAAAGAAGCCGAGGACAAGATAATCTATCGGCGTTCTATGAAGCTTAGGCCGCGGCCGAAACGCAAACCGCGCCAGCCATAAAGCCAATCCTACAAGCCAGGCGCTTTGCGTCGCGGCAATCGAGTTTGGCGCCGCAGCCGCAAACACAAAAAGAAAGGCGACGATCGCGCCATCAAGCACTCTCGCCACCTGGCTCTTAACCTGAAGTTCCTCGTTCACCTTGATTTCACAACTCTACAACCCAAACTAAGCAATCCTTGTTAGTAGCCGTCACCACGCAGCATGACCATCACCGTGCGCAGGATGATCTTGAGGTCAAAAAGCAGCGACCAGTTTTCGATGTAGAAAAGATCCAGCTTCACCATCTCTTCGAAAGGCAAACGGTTTCTGCCCGACACCTGCCACAGTCCCGTCAGGCCCGGCTTCATGTCGAGACGTTTGCGATGGCGCAGCTCGTAGGCCTCGACTTCGTAGGGGATCGGCGGCCGTGGACCAACGACGCTCATGTCGCCGCGCAGCACATTAAACAGTTGCGGCACTTCGTCAAGACTCAAGCGCCGCAGCAGCCGTCCTATTCGGGTGATGCGTGGATCGTCGCGCAGTTTGTATGCAGGCTTCTGGGCGTCTCCCACGTTGGCCTCGGCGTGTCCGGCGATGAACTTTCGCTGATACTCCCGATGGATTTCGCTGTCCGCGTCCGTCAGCATGGTGCGGAATTTGTAAACGAGAAAAATCCGCCCGTCCATCCCGACGCGTTCCTGCGCGTATAAAACCGGGCCCTTCGAGTCAAACTTTATGAGCAACGCAATCAGCAGCCAAAAGGGCGCGAGCAGCGCGAGCGTGAGCGATGCGATGACGATGTCGGAAATGCGCTTGCTGCCGCGCGCAAAATCCGACAATGGCTCGCGAAAAAGCCTGATCATCGGCAAGGCGCCAATTTGATCGACTTCAGTCTTACTTGGCAGACAATTGAAAAGGCTGGGGGCGATGCGAAATTCCACGCCACGCCGACGCCCGCAACGCATCATGACGTCGAAGAGTGCGTCACCGTCGACGTGTGCGTCTGCGATGATCACTTCATTCGCGCCCGACTCGCGAATGGCTTCTGGTAGTCCCGCCAGATCGCTTACCACCGGAACTCCTTCGTAAGTCCTGGGCACTTCCCCGCTGAGCGCGCCGCTATCGACGGCCCCTATCACGCGATATCCGAGCGAGGGACGTTCGCGCATTTCCTTGATGCAGAACGCCGCTTCCGGGCCACGACCAACGACCAGCGTCGGAATCAGATTCACGCCGCGCAATCTGAAAAAAGTCTGCGCGCTGCGCACGAGCAGTCGTATTGAATAGAAGCCCCCCAGTGCGATTAGAAAGTCGAGCACGAAGACGCTGCGAGCGTATGAGAACGCTCGATAGTGGAAACCGCCACGATACAAGAACGCGGCTGCTACGATGAGCAGTGAGCCGATGGCCGTTGATTTGAAGACGCGTATGCCGTCGTCGAAAAAAGAAAATTCGCCGCGTAGTCGATAGAGATCGTAGTAACGCAGCGCCAGCACGCGTATGAGGATTACAAAGAGCACCAGCGCGCCGTAGGGAGCAAACCGGGGCGCCCAGCCGAAGCTATCAGGGTGGGTTTGGTTAAATATTGTCCCGCCTTCACGGAGGTAAAAGGCCGCGCCGAACGAGGACGCGGCTATCAAACTGTCCGTTACTACCAGCACCGCTTTGATCGTCGGGATGACCCAGTGGGGCGCGCGCGAGGGAGCGCGCACGATGCTGGCTTCGATTAACGGATTTTTGATTTGTTCGACTCTCACTGTTATCAACTGCGGCCGCCAGCGGGGGAAATGCTCATCGGGGCAGTAGCCCGACCGTAAGGGAGGGCGTTTGCCTGGACCGCACGCCCTCCCTTACGGTCGGGCTACTGCCCCGCTGCCTCCCAGGCGCATAGAATAGCAAAAGTTCACGCCTCGAGTATTAGATCCGCCACTTCCCCGGCAACATGAGCCGCACGGCGGGCATTGGCAAGCCCCTTCTTCTGCACCGGTAAGTCGCGAATGTCCGCGGGCGTGGAAATTCTTCGCAGTCTTCCTTCCTTTACCAACTCCTCATCTATCGCAGCCCATTCGCCTGAATAGATCGACGCCGCGGGAATCCCGAGGGCCGCGGCTTCGCGATTCATTGTGCCCCCGGCGCTGACAACCAGATCGCTATACGCAATCAGATTCCCACCGTCAATGGCTCCAGGCGGCAGGATTAGTTGGGGGTTGGCGCGTCCGCTGTAGGTTTGCCGTTGCGAATCATTGCGAGGCAACAGCAAAATTTTTACTGAAGGCGTGGCTGCCAGACGCGCGAGTAGCTGATCGAATAATTCATTTTCGAAGCGATGATAAAGCGCTTCGTTGGCGGGCGGGCGCACAGTCACAAGCACGTCGCTGGCGCCGATGCCGAGTGTGCTCAGTTGCTTTGCAAACTCAGGATCGCTTTGAAAATCCGCGAGGTAAACGTCTTCCTTGATACCGTCATATCGCTTTACCTTCGCGGCCGGCGCGCCAAAACGAGACAAGGCTGCTTCGGGAAACGCGCGTGGGACAATGACGCGCGACGCCAGACGGAAGGCCAGATGATTTGCAGGTTGATGCTCGTAATCCATCAGCGTCACGGTTCTCATTGACAAAGCGCGCGCCGCCAGGATTTGTGAATACGAGTTGTGACTGACTGCCAGATCGAGATTGCGGCCGCGCGCCCAACGCGCGAGCGTCATGGCGCGTTGCACCAGATTGCCGGCCTTGCCCGAAAGTCCTGCACCACCGTGCCCGCCAATCACTTGTGGAGCAAACCCGGCGGCTGCAGCCAATTCAACGGTTTCGGCAAATGCTCGCGCCGTTACGACAACCTCATGATCGCGACGAATGAACTCATTTGCGAGCGAGCGAAAGAATGGCACGTGCGGTGAGTTTGCCAGATCGATCCAGATTCGCATTGAGTAGAAATCGACGGTGAACCAGGGGAAACGATTATCACCAGTAGTATCTTGATTTCAGCCTTCTCTGTGCGGAGATTAGTTCAAACTGGGATACTACCAAGTAATCAGGGATGGACCGCAACCGCTTGCCGGCAAAACTGCCGCACTGACTCCGCGATCTGCATTACGGTTTCATTTGCGAGTTCCGGATATATCGGCAGCGATAGCACCTCCTGGCAAACGCGCTCCGTATGCGGCAAGTCGCCTTCCTTGTATCCAAGACTCTTGAACCCGCGTTGCAGGTGGACAGGAATTGGATAGTGAACACCGGTGCTCACGCCGGCCGCCTGAAGATGCGCCCGCAACTCATCGCGCCGCTCGGTGAACAAAGGAAAGATGTGATGGACAGACGCGCCGCCAGCCGGCTCTTCAAGCAGACGCAAGCCCACCTCCGCAAGCTCGCGGCGATAGACTTCTGCATGTTGCCGGCGCGCGGTGTTCCAATCGTCGAGATGCTTTAGTTTCACACCCAGGACTGCTCCCTGAATCGCCTCCATGCGATAGTTGTAACCAACGCGCTCGTGCTGATACTTGGCACTCTGGCCCTGATCGCGTAGTTGCTTGATAACCTCGACGTATTCTTCGTTGTTAGTTACTACCGCTCCGCCTTCGCCGTAGGCGCCGAGATTTTTCCCTGGATAAAAACTAAAACTGGCAAGGTCGCCCATGCTGCCGGCGCGCCGTCCTTTATATTCCGCGCCGTGGGCCTGGGCCGCGTCTTCAATCAAAATCAGCTTGTGCCGGCGTGCTATGTCGCTGATCGGATCCATGTCGGCGCAACTTCCATAGAGATGCACCGGCATGATTACTCTCGCCCTCGGGGTAATCGCGGCTTCGATCTTCGCCGGATCGATGTTACAGGTAAGCGGATCGATATCTACAAAAACTGGCGATGCTCCCGTGTACAAGATTGCGGCGACGGTCGCGACGAATGTGTAGCTAACAGTGATGACTTCGTCGCCCGGTCCAACTCCCGCCGCGAGTAACGCCAGGTGTAAAGCGCTGGTACCCGAATTCATTCCAAACGCAAACCGCGACTGGCAGTAGGCAGCAAAATCTGTTTCGAACCTTTCGACCTGTTCGCCCAAAATAAACTGACAACTGCGCACCACGTCCGCAATGGCGTTATCAATTTCTTCACGAATGCTCTGGTACTGTTTTTTTAAGTCTACTAAAGGAATCATCTCAGGTTTGAAGTGCCCAGCCGCACGAGTTCGGCGGCGCGGAAGTCTGTTGTCTCAATTTCTACCAGTTGACCGCGAGCGCGCAGCGATTTTTCCGCGGCTTCTACTATCCGCACCAGTCGCAGGCCCGCCTGGCCGTCGGTCTCAGGCTGTTTGTTGTTTTCAATGCAATCAATAAAGTGGAGCGCTTCAGTGTGTAACGCCTCCGTTGTATCCAAACGCGGCGCCCACATGTCGCCGGAACGATAACTGACCAGCATCTCATAAACTGCTTCCGGGCTTTGTGAAACTGTGATGCCCTTATCATAAACTTTAACTTTCTCGCTCGGCTCCAAATCGTCGTAAAGAATCATCTTTTCACTGCCGCCAATTAGTGTGTGCCTGACTTTGACCGGCGTAAGCCAATTAACGTGAACGTGGGCAATCTGCGGTTTTTCAAAGAAGAGCGTAATGTAGGCAACGTTTTCAGGTTGACCGGGAATGTGGCTGATGCCTGTGGCCGAGACGGACATCGCCTTTGTCGGCAGCACATAATCCATGATTGAAAGATCGTGAATCGCCAGATCCCAAATCACGTTGACGTCATGCTGAAAGAGTCCCAAATTGACGCGCACGGCGTCGTAGTAGTAAATCTCGCCCAGGGCGTTCGCGGTTATCAGCTCGCGAATCTTTCGTACCGCGCTCGTGTAAACGAAGGTGTGATCCACCATAAGAACACGTTTACGTCTTGCGGCCTCTTCAATCAACTGGAGCGCCTGCTCGGAGTTTGCGGCCAGAGGTTTTTCGATCAACACGTGCTTGCCGACATTGAGCGCCGCCATTCCCAAATCAAAATGCGATGACACGGGCGTGGCGATGACGATCGCGTCTATCGCCGGATCTGCAAACAATTCGTCGCAATTGCTGACCGTCTTAATCGTCGGATAGCGGGCTAGCAACGGCGCTAAGCGCTCGCTGCGCAGATCGCAAACGGCCACCACTGTTGCGCCCGGCGCTTCCATGAAGTTGCGCACCAGGTTGGGGCCCCAGTATCCGTAGCCGATAACTCCAACTTTGATCATCTTAGTTTCGCCCCGCGCCGCTCCCTCACATCGCCGATCACGCGCGCCGGTACGCCGGCAACAATCGCGTAGTCCGCCACGTCCACCGTCACCACCGCTCCCGCCCCAACCAGCGCTGACTCGCCAATAGTCACTCCCGCCATGATCGTCGCATTACTCCCAATTGATGCTCGTCGCTTCACGCGGGTTGAGACGACGGTCCAATCGGTTTCCGTTTGCAACGTGCCGTCGTCGCTGACCGCGCGCGGATAAAGATCGTTGGTGAACATTACACCATGGCCGACAAAAACTTCGTCTTCAATCGTCACCCCTTCGCAGATAAACGTGTGCGACGAAATCTTACAACGCGCGCCAACCAGCGCGTGTTTTTGTATCTCGACAAATGCCCCGATCTTTGTTTCCGCGTCGATCGTACAGCCATAGAGATTCACCAGTTCGGGCTGGAAAATACTTACGTCCTTTCCCAACGACACATCGGAAGCAATCGGCATCTTGAGTTTCTCTTCTTGTGTAGGACAGACATTCCTGTCTGTCCCGTTCTCAAGGATTCAAGCGACAGGCAAGAATGCCTGACCTACTTCTCTTCCAGCAAACGCCCCAGCGCATAAAGCAACCAGGCTTGCGTCCAGCGCATGTAGGGCGTGTGGATGATATAGAAGCGCCGGCGTTGATAATAAAAGAAGCCCTGAGCGTCGCGCAGGTTACGAATAGACCACGCGCCGATCTTTTCGGCCAGCGGCAGCGCGCCGCGATCCAATTCCTGCAACTCCAGAAGCGTGACGATTGCTGAGGCGGCCGCGTGCGCATCCGCTGGATAAAGCCTGTCATGGTAGTATTTCGGCCAACCATCTGCAAGAAAGAAGCGCTCGCGCCAAAACTCATATCCGCGCTTAAGAGCCGGCGTGATATCAGGCTCGTCACTCGGCGAACACTTCATAATTCTCCGCAGCGAAAGCAACACGTAGGCAGTGTGGAAATTATCCACCCATTGCTGACCGGGCTCGGCGCCGTAAGCCCAGGAGCCGTCTCCACGCTGCCTGCGGATAACGTAACGAGCGGCGCGGATTGCCAAATTACAAAGCTCTGTTTCTCCGGTAAGCACCCCGGCGCTCGCTAGAGTTTCGGCGGCTAGCAAGCTCGCGTTAAAAATCTGGGTGTTGTCCAAAGGTGAATAGCTAAAACAAACTTCTTCGTCCGTGGCCACGGTCCGCTTCAGATCCTTCCGAATGAAATCACAACTGCTGCGCGCCATTTGTAGATAGTTATCGTCACCAAATGCTTCGTGTGCCTCAATCAACGCGCGCGTGGCAAAGGCCGTGGGCACAATCATGGGCGTGCCTTGCGGCGCAAAGAAGCTACGGCTTTGCCACGCGAAGTTGTAACCCCAGGCGGCGCCGCTGTAGTTCTGAATTCGCATTTGCCCCAGATCTTCCAACAATTCGCGCACCTCTGTTTCGGCTGCGTTTGTTTTCCGACGGCGATAGTTTGCGAGCGCCGCGAGCGCAAAAAGAGCGAGTCCCTTGGAATTCCTTTGCAGTGGAACAAGCGCGAGCCGGCGCAGGTTCAATGGCGAGCGTTTGCAGAGTTGGGTCCAAATCAATCGCGGCGTACGGTAATGTCTCAGAGGAGTTGACTGGAAGACTCGACTGTTCAGCGCATCGAACGGATCGTAACCGGCAAAGTCGCGGCGCCGGCACCAGTAGTAAAGATCATCGACTGCCTGCTCAAGAGTTAGTTCGTCCATTTAAAGGGGTAGTGTCACGAGAGGGCAGTGGTCCATGGGTGATTGGGGCTGCGCTAAGTGAAAAGCCTCCGTCTGACCGAGAGCTCGGGTGCCCTCGCCCGCAATTGGCTCCGTGGGAGTCATATGTTTCATAGCAACAGAAAC
>JBGQJH010000067.1:0-8716 GCA_041498935.1 Pyrinomonadaceae bacterium
CAATTATCGGCCGGATAAGGACGACGACGGAACTCGAGGCCTTGAGCGACGCGTCTTTTGTAATCGAAGCCGTGACCGAGGATCTGAACGTTAAGACTGAACTCTTCAAGGCGCTCGATCGAATCACGCCACCTGAAGCAATCCTGGCTTCAAACACTTCGTCGATCTCGATCACACGCCTGGGCGCAGCTACAAGCAGGCCAGGCAAAGTCATCGGCATGCACTTCATGAATCCGGTGCCGGTGATGAAGCTGGTCGAAGTTATCCGCGGCCTTGCAACTTCCGACGAGACGTACGAGCGGGTACGGAGTCTCACGGAGAAACTCGGTAAGACGGCCCTGAATTGCAACGACTCGCCAGGCTTTGTTTCAAACCGCGTGTTGCTACCGATGATCAACGAAGCGATTTTCACGTTTTACGAGGGAGTCGCCACGCGCGAAAGTATCGACGGGATCATGAAACTGGGAATGAACCACCCGATGGGCCCGCTGGAACTGGCAGACTTCATCGGTCTCGACGTCTGTCTGGCAATACTTAATGTGTTGTACGATGGCCTGGGTGATCCCAAGTATCGCGCTTGTCCCTTGCTCAAACGCTACGTTGACGCCGGCTGGCTGGGCAGAAAAACCGGTCGCGGCTTTTATGAATACTGAGATCGAGACGGCGGGCGACGCCCGCCTCTGAACAATCGATGTTGCCGGTAGCTCATTATTGCCAGAAGTGTTTGGCGGCAAATCCGCTGGGCCAGGAATTTTGTGCTCGTTGTGGCACCAGGCTAATGATAATCGTTGAGCCCGCTGGAGCGCGTTACGAGAGTGCGGAATCCGGGCCCTCCAATGAAGAACATCTCCTGGAGAGAATCTCGGCGCTTGAAAGCCGGCTGGGTCGATTGGCAGAGAAGCTCGAGCGCGCCCTCGACCTGCTGCTGCGACAGGCACAGAACGCGCATTTCGATCGGGCGCTGGTTAAAGCGCTCGTCGGCCTTTTGACTGACGATGGGCTGGTACAAGCCGACAAACTTGAGCAACTGTGGCTTGACCGGTGTCAGAAGGATGCCGAGGAACAGCTTCAAAGCGAGCGCCGCGAGGAGTTGCGCCTAAAGATTCTGGCGCATTATCACGGCCGGGAAAGTGCTGCTTTCGAGCAGTGTATTAACGAAGGATTTCTTTTGATCGACGAGGAGCAGCTCAACCGCGGGATTCGTTCGCTCCAGCGCGCCGCCGAGATGGCGCGGGACAATGCGCCCTTGCTTTATTTTGTCGGCGAACATTTTTTTAGGACCGGCAAGACGCATCGAGCCCAGAATTATCTCGCCAGGGCCTATGAGATTTCACCTGGCGACGGGCGGGTTTCACTTTTGCTGGGCTTGACTTGCGCGGACGAAGGCGACGTCGAACGTGCCAGGGAATTATTGAACAGCGCCACGCGTCTGGGCGGCTCCACCTTTGCCGCGCATTATGGGTTGGGCCGGCTCTTTGTGGCGGAAGAGAAATGGCGCAACGCGCTCCAGGAATTTAAATTGGCTCTCGCCAGCAAGGCTTCGCCAGAGGCGCATTACGCGCTCGGGTGTCTCTATTACCAACTCTCCCGCGATGCCCTGGCTGCGCGTCATCTGCGAAAGGCGCTGGAGATGGACGGGGACTACGGGGAAGCGTTTTACGTGCTGGGCTTGATTTCAGAACGTGCTGGACAGCAAAAGCTTGCCGCGGAGTATTTCGAAAAGGCGGGTGCGCGAACGCTTGTTCGGAAGACATCGCCGGCAAAGAGTAGACGCCAGAATTCCGGCGCGGTAGGTGCCCCTCTCTTTCGGGCATTGTCGGCAAATTCCCGCAGACTCATTACTGGGGGCGATCAGCGCCTGGCTGAGGCCCTGCGACAAGACGCGCTCAGCGCTTGTAACGCCGCGGATATCGTCGGCCGGTAGACGGATTTTGCGACACATAAACGCAAACAGAACCGGGAGCGGTAGCGACGGATGCTAAACGCAACTGGGTAAACTGACTTTAGGTCGCCTGATTCTAACTACGAACACTGAGGTTCGCTGAGTGCTGACTTCGGAACTTGAGTGCTGGCATCCGGTCGCTATCGCTCCCGGTTCTGTAGCGTGTCTCTCGCGTTGACACTCTGCTGCTCGCAGTTATAATGGCCTTTTGCGCATTAGCCGCTAAAATGTGCTATTCGCAATAGGGTGGTAGGCAATGCGGATTGAGCTTGCAGGTCTGGAAACCGGAAAGGGCGCGTTTGCCCATGCCTATGCGCCGGCTGAACTTGTTCTGGAAGACGACCGGGTGCGGCTGCTGGTGGCGCCGACCATTTCCGGAGACATTCGCCAGAAAGGTCGGCGTGTGCATGTGCGTGGGCGACTTGCCGCGCTAGTGCAGGTCGAATGCGGCCGCTGCCTGAAGCTGGTAGAGTTGCCGATCGATTCCCGGTTCAAGCTCGAGTATGTGACGCCCGAAGATTATCAGGCGCAGCAGGCCGTCGAGCTTACCGTAGAAGATTTGGACCTCTCGGTTTTTGATGGCGAAATAATCGACATCGACGAATTGGTAACTGAAGAATTACTGCTGGCCGTGCCGGACCATGTGCTTTGTAAAGACAACTGCAAGGGTATCTGTCCGGTGTGTGGTGTAGACCGAAACTCGGTCGACTGCGAGTGCCAAACCGCAGAAGTGGATCCCCGCTGGGCGGGATTGAAAGAACTTAGTAAATGGTAATTAGTAAATCGTGAATCGTAAATAGTGAAGACGAAATGTTTCATCACTCGCGGTCAGGTTGCCGTTGTTTTAACTATTTACGATTCACTATTTACGATTTACTGATTTACAACTGGAGCAATTATGCCAAATCCTAAGCGACGACATTCAAAAGCTCGCCGCGGCAAGCGCCGCGCGCACGATGCTCTGCGGGCCCCGCAGACAACCCTCTGCCCTAATTGCCAGGAGCCTCGCCTGCAACACCGCGTCTGCCCAAAGTGTGGATACTACAAAGACCGGCAGGTGGTACGGGTAGAAGAATCTTAACCTGATCAAAATATCGTCTGTGCGAAATCAGTCGAAGGATGAAGCCCGGCTTACGGGAAAAGTCGTTCTCGACGCGATGGGTAGCGACCACGCGCCGCACGCTGAGATTGACGGCGCCCTGGCCGCTGCGCGCGATCTGGGAGTCAAGGTAATTCTGGTAGGCCAGCCGGAGATAGTCGAACCGGAGTTGAGGCGTTGCGGTTGGCGTGGTGATGGCGACCGCGGCATCGAATTGGTGGAAGCAGCCGAAGTCATCGGCATGGGCGAGCCGGTCATGACTTCAGTCAGACGCAAGAAGAAAAGTTCTTTGAGAATCGGTACGCGGTTAGTAAATGACGGAAAAGCTGACGGCTTCGTTTCGGCGGGCAACACCGGCGCGGCAATGGCCACCGCGAAGATGGTTATCGGCATGCTGCCCGGCGTCGATCGCCCGGCGCTGGCGGCATTGATTCCCACGAAATCGGACAAGCCCACACTGCTGCTGGACGTCGGCGCGAATTCGGAGTGCAAACCTCACCATCTGGTGCAGTTTGCTATCATGGGCGACGCTTATTCGCGAGCGGTGCTCGGCACCATCGGTCCGGTTGTTGGTCTGATGAGCATTGGAGAGGAAGAGGCCAAGGGTAACGACTTAACCAAAGAGGCCTTCCCGCTTCTGCGCGAGCTGACGAGTTTGAATTTTGTAGGAAACGTCGAGGGGCGCGACCTTTTTTCCGGCGCCGTCGACGTCATCGTCACCGACGGCTTTACGGGCAACGTTATGCTCAAGCTCTCGGAAGGTCTCACCGATGCAATGTTATCGATGATCAAACGAGAGCTCACTGCTTCTGCGGTGACTAAGGCGGGAGCGGTGCTCGCGAAGCCAGCCTTTCGAAACATCAAGAAGCGGCTCGACTATTCCGAACATGGCGGCGCTCCGCTGTTGGGAGTGCGGAAGATAGTAGTAATCGGACACGGCAGCTCGAATGCTCGGGCGATCCGAAACGCGATTCGCAGTGTTAAAGAATTTTCGGAAAACCACGCGGGTGAGCGGATCGAGAAGGGAATTGCGGAAACAAACGCGCTGCATGCAGTAACGCAAACTGTCAGTTTGCGAAGCGCCTGAGCGGGGTCTGGAGGGACCCGCGTCAGTTAGCTCTGGTCGATTAACGGTTTCACCCGGTAACGGAAACTGTGAGCTCGGTACGCAAACTAACAGTTTGCGTTAAACCTGCTTGGTTTTCTGGGGGCTAGTAGATAGTATTACCGTCCACAAATCAGCAATCGAGGAATAGATGGGACAAATTCGCGCCCGAATTCTGGGCACTGGACATTCTTATCCGGAGGGCATTCTGACCAATGCCGAACTGGAAAAGATGGTCGAAACGTCGGATGAGTGGATTACCAGTCGCACCGGCATCAAGCAACGACGCAAAGCCGCGCCGGGAGAGTACACTTCTCAGTTTGCGGTGCGCGCTGCGCGCCAGGCCATCGAACGCGCTGGATTGCAGCCGGCGGATATCGATTTGATACTTTGCGCCACGGTCACGCCGGATCAAATACTTCCGTCGACCGGCTGCATAATCCAGGCGGAGTTAGGTGCGAACAACGCTGCGGCCATGGATTTGGTTGCTGCGTGCTCAGGCTTTCTGTATGGGCTGACTGTTGCCGATACCATGATCCGCACCGGGCAGTCGAAGTATGCGCTGGTCATTGGGGCTGAGATTCTTACGCAGTTTGTCGATTACACCGATCGGCAAACGTGTGTTCTCTTTGGCGACGGCGCGGGCGCTGCCGTCCTGGGCGCAGCAAACGGGGATCGTGGAATCCTGTCGGCGCGAATCCGTTCGGACGGCAGATATCTGGAGCAACTGTTCTCGCCTGGTGGCGGCACGCGACGGCCTCCCAGCGCGGAGACGTTGGCCGCCGGTGATCACTTTTTTAAGATGAAGGGCAATGAGCTCTTCAAGGTCGCGGTTCGTTCGATGGCCGAGATTTCACGCGAAGTTTTGGAAGATGCTGGTCTGGGCGCGGAAGACGTCAAACTGTTCATTCCACATCAGGCGAATCAGAGAATTACTGATGCCGTTGCCAATAAGCTCAACGTCGATAGCGAGCGCGTCTATTCAAACATTGCGATGCACGGCAACACTTCCTCGGCGTCTATTCCGATCGGGCTGGATGAGTGTGTCGAAGCCGGCCGCATTAGCGAAGGCGATCTGGTGCTGTTAGCCTCATTTGGCGGCGGCGTCACCTGGGGCGGGGTGTTGATTCGCTGGTAGGGAAGGGAAGTGAATCGTAAATAGTAAATCGTAAATAGTAAGCGGTTGCGCGCGGGACAGTTGACATCTCCTGCCCTGCCGACTATCAGACTAATCAGGATTTACTATTCACGATTTACTATTTACGATTCACTAGCATGACGCTGGCGTATATTTTTCCCGGGCAGGGATCACAACATCCGGGAATGGGGAAGAATCTGGTAGAGAATTTTCCCGTTGCCGCGCGGATCTTTGAAGAAATAGACGATGCGCTTCACTCTTCAGTTTCGCGACTGTGCTTTGCAGGCTCTCCGGAAGAGCTGCAACTGACAGAGAATACACAGCCGGCAATCCTGTCTGTTTCAGCGGCTGCCCTGCGCGTGATGGAGTCGGAAGGTTTTCCCCGGCCGGATTACGTCGCCGGACATAGCCTGGGCGAATATTCCGGGTTGTTGGCTGCGCGTGCGCTATCGCTGGTTGACGCAATTCAAACCGTTCGCCTGCGCGGACGTTACATGCAGGAGGCAGTTCCGGTTGGAACCGGAGCGATGGCCGCGGTCATCGGGGCGGAACTAAAAGACATCGAGCAGGCGTGCGCCGAAGCGAGTCAGGGTCAGGTTTGCGCCCCGGCAAACATCAACGCGCCAAACCAGGTGGTGATTGCCGGCAACGCGGAGGCCGTCGACCGGGCCAGCGAACTGCTGAAGAATGGCCTTGCTAAAAGAGTTTTGAAGTTAAACGTCAGTGCCCCGTTTCATTCCCGGCTAATGATGCCGGCGCAGGAGCGTTTGGCTATTGATCTCGAGCGCATAAGTTTTGACAATCTAGGCGTCCCCCTCGTTACCAATGTCGATGCAGCGGTGATACGAAAGGGCGCTGAGGCGCGCCAGTCTCTCGTCAGACAGGTTTCGTCGCCGGTGCGTTGGCTGGAGTCGATTGAGTTGTTGATTGGTGAAGGTGTTGATACCTTCGTGGAAGTGGGGCCGGGAAAAGTGCTGAGCGGCTTGATGCGGCAGATAAGCCGGCAAGTGAAGTGCTTTAACGTCGAGGACGCGGCCAGCTTGAAGAGCGCCGCCGCAGGCCTTGGTATTTCTTAAGTGGTTATCGATATTTCATCACAGAGGAGCAAAACAAGATGCCCGATGCAGAGATCGAGAATAAGGTCAAACAGATTATTGTTGACGAATTAGGCGTAGATGAAAATGAGGTTACGCCCAACGCCCGCTTCATCGACGACTTAGGCGCAGACTCTTTGGACACCGTAGAACTCGTCATGCGTTTCGAAGAGGAATTCGGCATCGAGATTCCTGACGAGGACGCGGAAAAGATCCAGAGCGTGCGCGATGCCTACAACTACATCGACCAGCATAAAAAATAGTGACAAGTAAAAAGTGGCAAGTGACAAGCAAGCGCGTCAGGCGTTGATTTGTTTTCACTGGTCACTGGTCACTATTCACTGGTGACTGTCTTTCAAGGAGCTTTGATTTGGCACGACGTGTAGTTGTCACAGGCTTGGGTCTAATAACACCGGTTGGCAATTCAGTTGAAGCGACGTGGTCCGCGCTCATGAGCGGCCGCAACGGCGTGGACTTCATTAAGAAATTTGACACGGAGAAGTTTTCCGTCAAGTTTGCCGCTGAAGTTAAAGACTTCGACCCACTCAAGTTCATCGCAAAAAAAGAGGCGCGCAAAATGGGCGCCTTTATTCATTACGCCATCGCGGCCGCAACCGAAGCGATGGCTGACAGCGGCTTTGAGCTTACCGAGTCAGGAAAGTTTCCCGCCGAGCTCGCCGAAAACGCCGGTACCTACATCAGTAGCGGCATCGGCGATTTCTGGGCCATCGAGCGCGAACACTCGAAGCTTCTCAATGAAGGGCCTGACCGCGTTTCGCCATTCTTTATTGTTTCCGCCATTGTGAACCTGGCGGCGGGACAGGTATCAATTCGTTATGGGGCCAAGGGTCCTAATTCGGCGACAGCTACCGCTTGTTCGGCCGGCGCTCACGCTATCGGCGACAGTTTCAAGATAATTCAGCGCGGTGACGCAGACATAATGATTTGCGGCGGCGCGGAGTCGGCCATTACACCGATGAGCGTCGCGGGATTCGCTTCGATGCGCGCGCTCTCGACTCGCAACGATGATCCACAACACGCGTCAAGGCCTTTTGAACGCGACCGCGATGGTTTTGTGATCGGCGAAGGCGCGGGCATTTTGATTCTGGAAGAACTCGAATTGGCCAAACGACGCGGCGCGCGAATCTACGCGGAAGTCGTCGGTTACGGCATGACGGCGGATGCGTTTCATCTGACGATGCCCGACGAAACCGGCTCGGGCGCGATTCGGGTGATGCAGAAGACAATCCGCGACGCGCGAATTCAGCCGGAGCAGGTGGGCTACATCAACGCCCACGGAACCTCGACCCCCTACAACGACAAGTTTGAAACGCTCGCCATCAGGCAGACTTTTGGCAAGCACGCGTACAAGCTCGCGGTCAGTTCGACAAAGTCGATGACCGGTCACCTGCTGGGGGCCGCGGGTGGAATTGAAGGAGTGTTTTCCGTTCTCAGTCTCTATCGCAAAGTGCTGCCGCCCACAATCAATTACGTCAACCCGGATCCGGATTGCGACCTTGACTACGTGGTAAACGAACCGCGCCACGCCGAAGTTGAGTATGCGTTGTCGAATAGTTTTGGGTTTGGGGGCACAAACGCGGCACTGTTATTCAAGCGCTATGACGAATGAGCAATCAGCAGTCAGCATTCAGCAATCAGTCCGGCAGTTGTGCTGACGCTACTTGCTGAATGCTTATTGCTGATTGCTGAGTGCTTACCTATGAAAATAATCGTCATGATGAAGCAGGTCGCCAACAAAGATGCGATTCTGCGGATTAATAAAGAGGGCACTTGGATCGAAGAGGGCGACCTGTCCTTCGAGGTCAGCGAGTCAGACGGCTATGCCCTGGAGGAGGCGCTACGCGTTCGCGAAAAGCTCGGCGGCGAAGTGGTGGTTTGCTCGATGGGTCCGCAACGCGTGAAGAGTGTCATCAAAGACGCCCTTGCGCGCGGCGCCGATCGCGCGATTCACGTTGTCGGCGATAATCTCGGGCATCTTTCGCCTTACGCCGCGGCGAACGCACTGGCGGAGGCTATTCGCGATGAGAAGCCGGATCTTGTGCTGACAGGTTTGCAGTCGGACGATTTCGGCTACGCGCAAACCGGCGTCATCCTCGCGGAACTGTTGGGCCTGCCACATGCGACGATCGTGATTGAAGTGGACGCGTCGGGCGAGCAGCTGCGCGTCAAGCGCGAGCTCGAGAGCGGCTGGTATCAATGGTACACGATGGCGACTCCGGCGCTGCTGACAATTCAATCGGGCATCAGCCAGATTCGTTATGCGACTTTGAAGGGCATCATGGGGGCGAAGAAAAAAGAGATAAAGGAAGTTACGCCG
>JBGQJH010000068.1:0-8715 GCA_041498935.1 Pyrinomonadaceae bacterium
ACGTAGGAAAGGCCGTGACCCTGATGGGTTGGGTGGCGCGGCGCCGTGACTTTGGCGAGCTTACATTTATTGACTTGCGCGATCGCGACGGCGTCACGCAGGTCGTTCTTAACTCCGAAGACGCACCCGAAGCGCACGCGAAAGCGAAAGAAGTGCGCGGCGAGTATGTCGTTGCGGTAACCGGTGAAGTAACCCTGCGCGCCGAGAACCAGCGCAACCCGAAGCTCGAAACCGGCGCAGTCGAAGTGCACGCGCGCGAGTTGCTACTACTTAACGATGCGCGCACGCTACCCTTTCAACTGGAAACGGCGTCCACGGAAGCGCTGGCCAGCGAAGATCTGCGTTTGAAGTATCGCTATCTCGATCTGCGCCGGCCGCAGCTACAGGCAAACCTGCGCCTGCGCCACCGTGTGCTCCGCGAGATACGGCGCTACATGGATGAACAGGGCTTTACGGAGATCGAAACGCCGATCCTCATTAAGTCGACACCAGAGGGCGCGCGCGACTACATCGTTCCGTCTCGCGTGCAGCCGGGAAAATTCTTTGCCCTGCCGCAGTCGCCGCAGTTATTCAAGCAGTTATGCATGATTGCAGGTCTGGATAAGTATTTTCAGATTGCTCGCTGTTTTCGGGACGAAGATCTGCGCTCCGATCGTCAGCCGGAATTTACGCAGCTCGACGTGGAGATGAGTTTTGCCACGCTCGATCAGATTTATTCGGTGACTGAAGGACTGTTTGCTCGTGTCTTCAAGCTAATCGGAGTGGAGTTGGCGCTGCCGTTTCCGCGCTTCAGTTATGCAGAGGCGATGCGGCGCTGGGGTTCGGATAAGCCGGACCTGCGAATTGAGGGTATGGAGTTGCAGGACCTTTCACCGATGCTGGCAGGAACTGATTTCGCGCCTTATGCCTCGGCGCTGGCCGCGGGCGGAGAAGTGAAAGGAATTGTTGTTCGCGGTGGCGCGGGCCTTTCGCGAAAAACTCTGGACGACTTGCAGGAATTCGCCAAGCGCTACGGAGCGAGCGGACTCGCCTGGATAAAACTTGGGGACGAAATCACCTCCTCATTGCTGAAGGCTCTCGGTGAAGAGAGTGTCACTCGCCTCGCCTCCGCAGCGGCTGCGCAAAAGGGCGATGCTGTCTTGATAGTCGCGGGAAAGGCGAAGACGGTCGCCGCGAGTCTGGGTGCTTTGCGTAACGAAGTTGCCCGGCGCGAGAAGTTGATACCGGCGAACGTCTATGCGCCACTGTGGGTGACTGAGTTTCCGATGTTTGAATACCACGAAGACGATGATCGTTACTATGCGATGCATCATCCGTTCACCTCCCCGCTCGATGAAGATCTGCCGCTGCTCGAGCGGGCAGTAGACGGTGGCGAGACTCATTTGTTGGGACAACTACGCACGAAGGCGTACGACCCGGTAATCAATGGAGTTGAGCTGGCGAGCGGCTCGATTCGTATTCACCGGCGCGACGTGCAGCGTTTGGTATTCAAAGCCCTCGGCATGACGACTGAAGAGGCGCGCTCGCGTTTTGGGTTCTTTCTTGATGCGCTGGAGTTTGGCACGCCGCCACACGGCGGCATCGCACCCGGCATCGAGCGGCTAATGATGGTGCTGGTGCCCACGGAGAATATTCGCGACGTGATGGCGTTTCCCAAGACAGCGTCGGCGACTGACCTGATGATCGATGCACCCGGCGAAGTCGATCCGAAACAGTTGGAGGAACTCCACCTCAGAGTCGTGGACAAACAGTAAGCGCCACGCTTTCACTGGACGGCGGGCGCCCTCGCCCGCCGTATTCCGCGGATGGACAGTTTTGCGTGGATGACGCCTTCGCGATCATTGCGGGCGAGGACGCCCGCGGTCCCAGACCCTTAGATAGTTTTCTTTTCTCGTTGAATCCAATATTCGGGCTTACGCTGTGCGTGAGCAATGGCAAGAATCCACAAGGTTGAGCCTCTCACGATGTAGGGAATGTAATAAGGAAAAATCCGCAGGTTTAATCTTCGGTAACCAGCCGATCTAAGTCGGCAAGCTTCTGAATGTTCAGCGAGCCAAAGTATATTCTGCTCAACCTCGACTTTGAACCGGCGACCAAGCTTGGGCTGTTGTTTTTCGTAATAAGAGATGCAGTCGAGAAACTCAATACGGGCCTCGTCGACGAATCCAATTCTCATGAGGTGAGGCGGTCTTCAGCATCGCGCATTACCTTTTCAAACGAAATCCCTTCCGCTTCGTTCTCATCAACTGCTCGGATGCGAGCCAGAATCTCTTGTTCCCACTCGGCACTTGTCTCCGCGTCTGCGGGGCCTTCGTTCAATTCCAGAAGCAGGCTTGCCAGGTGAAGCCTTTGCTCGCGCGAAAGCTGAGTGGCCTCCCTGGCAATTTCTTCAAATGCTTTTGACATCGAAAGTAATCTTAGCAAAACTGGTCGCGCAGGCAAGCTAAATGACCACTGTGACTCTGCCCCAACTAGAAAAGATTTTTGCATACGCGAAGGAAGCAGACCCTGCCGAGTGTTGCGGCTTGATAGGCGGCGAGGGTGGGCGCGCCAGAAGCCTTTATCCAATGCGCAATGTGGCCGCCAACGCGCACGTTTCTTACGAAGCAGCGCCCGAGGATCTTTTCGCCGCTCAGCGCCAGATGCGCGAGCGTGGCGAAGAGCTTCTGGCGATTTATCATTCTCACCCGCGTTCCGCCGAGCCCGCGCCTTCGGAGACGGATGTCCGGCTGGCTTATTATCCTAAAGCCACCTATTTCATTGTTGGTTTGGCAGGCCCACAACCCGTCATTCGTGCTTTTCGAATCTCGGAGCGGGAGGAGCGCTGGGAAGAGGTTGAGTATGTAATTGCGGGCGAGTAAGATTGAACCATTCGAGCGAGCGCATCGTAGGACGTGCTGATGGAGACGAAAAAGAGCAAATACGACACTAACCCTCTCGATCCTGATTTCGTGAAGAACACGGAAAGAATTTGGGGCGAGGGTAGCGACGGACCCGAGACGCAGGAAGTGAAGGGAGCAACGCGCGAGATGGGTTCGTCGGCAAACGAGAACGCGCGCAGCAATATTTACTCAGAAGCTCCGACACGACGCTACGACAACGTGCCGCTCGATTCGCCTTATCCATCGATTTTTATTCCGCCCACTTACTCTCAGCCTGCACCTTATCAACCATTGCCTGCACCATATCGGCCTGTAAATCAAAAACCTTCCGAGAGAGCAGTAGCCGGCATAGGCTTGCCGGAAAAGTGGGCCAACGCGCTGCCTTATGCGCCTTTCTACATTGGAGTCGTTGTTTCGTTGCTGGAATTGTTCTTAGTTCCCAGAACCGAGCCCAAGGCGCGTTTTCATGCAGCTCAGGGACTTGCTTTATATGTGGCGATTCTCGTAGTGAAAACGCTCTTTGGCGCGGTCGGATTAATCACCGGCAGTTCTGTCGGCGGCACACTTTTCTCCATCGCCGCCGCGATATTTCTTATTGTCTCGATGATCCGTGTCGCGAAGGGCAAGCCGCACCACATCGCGCCGATTGCCGAGCCGACGCAGTGGTTCAATGATCATATCCAACCACGAAACAAATCCTAGGAAATGTGCTGATCTGGCATTGACCTTGCAATAGCTACCCGCGGAGGGTTTGCCAATAAACAACTTGCAAGAGCTGCGAACTGAAATAGTGCTAAAGGACGCAAGCGATGTTGCGTTTTGGTTCAGCTTGAGCTTCCGAGTTGCAATATTTCGGCAACAGAAAACCGGCAAACGCGCATTTCCAGTGACTCATCAAACCCGAGCCAGGCCAAAGGCTCTCTTCCCCAAGCAGCGCGAGTACGGTGAGAAGATTAATTCCGGGGAGGATGAAGCCAGCAGCAGAGAATAGAGCGGCCAAACCTCGGAGTGGGCCGCTCTCCTTATTCCAGGGGGATTGCGGACCTGGGCGGAGTAGAAGTTTTCGCGTAAGCGTCGATACGGAGGAAAAAGATGATCAGTAAACATTCAAACAGGATAAAGCGCCTGGTGGCATGGCTAACAGTATTCGCAGTTTTTGCGATGCCTGTGGCAGTCTTTTCGCAGACCCAAATTAAGTATCACAGCAACAAATACAAACCGACGGATGACTTCAAAGTTGGCCGGCAGGCAGCAGCCGAAGTCGAACAGCAACTGCCGATTCTTAACGACACCGAGGCGACCAGCTATGTCTCAAGAGTTGGCCAGCGGCTCGTGAGTTCTATTCCAGCTGAGTTTCAACATCCTGAGTTCCAATACTATTTCAAGATTGTGAACGCACGTGACATCAACGCCTTTGCGCTGCCCGGTGGTCCGATGTACGTGAACCGCGGCATGATAGAAGCGGCGCATAGCGAAGGCGAGATGGCGGGTGTAATGGCCCACGAACTGAGCCACGTGGCCCTGCGACATGGGACGGCGCAGGCGACCAAGGCGCAAAAGTATGGTTTGCTTGCGGGAATCCTGGGCATCGGCGGGCAGATTGTTGGTGGTCCGGCGGGAGCTGCCGCCCAGATTGCCGGGCAGGGCGTTGGGGTCTACTTTCTAAAATTCAGCCGTGAGTACGAAACCGAAGCTGATATTTTAGGCGCGCGGATTATGGCCAATGCCGGATACGACCCACATGATCTCGCAAACATGTTCAAGACAATCGAACAGCAAAGCGGTGGCGGCGGTGGCGGGTTTTTGAGCGACCACCCCAGCCCGGCCGGGCGTTATGAGCGAATTAACCAGGAAGCTCAGTACCTGCGCGTAAACAATCCGATTCGCGAGACGCGCGACTTTGCTCGGATTCAGGCGCGTCTGCGAGGCATGGGCCGCGCCCCTTCAATGGCAGAGATCGCGCAAAGTGGTCAACGTTATCCAAGCGGCGAGACCACCGGCAACTATCCCAACAATCCGCCGCGCGGCCGCGTTGATTCCCCTTCCACACGTTATCAAAATTATTCCACGCTGGGTGGGATTGTGCGCGTGAGCGTCCCCAGTAATTGGCGCCAGCTGGGTGACAGCAATTCTGTTTGGTTCGCTCCGGAGGGCGCTTACGGTCAATATCAGAACTCGGTTGTCTACACGCATGGCGTGAACTTCGGCATTGCGCAAACCCAAAGCAGCAACCTGCAACAAGCTACACAGGGGTTCTTAAATGGTCTCAGCCAGGGCAATGGCAACATGCGTCAGCGCAGCGGCCTGCTGCGCACTACGGTTGGCGGACGAAATGGCTTGACTACCGCACTGACCAACACTAACGAGGCGACCGGTCAGGCGGAAGTTGTGACGGTGATAACTACGCAACTCCAGAATGGCCAACTGCTTTACATGATCACTGTCGTGCCGGAAAACGAGTCAGCGAGTTATCAAGCCACTTTCCGGAACATTCTTCGTTCGCTCCAGATAAGTGATTAACTGGAAACTCAGCCGCAACGCTTATGTTTACCGAGGCCCGCTCGAAAGCGGGCCTCTTTTGCTGCGAGCAAACAGCAAACGGTTAATAGCAAACAGTGAACAGCAGACAGCAAACAGCCGGCAGTAAAGCGAATAAGACCTATCGTGCTTTGTCGTCATTACAGAACTCGACGCCCTCCCTTACGGTCGGACTACTGCCCCGATGTTTCGGCTGTCTGCTGTTTGCTGTCTACTGTTTACTTTTCTTCGCTTCCTGCCACAGCGACTCCATCTCATCGAGCGTGGTGGCCTCAAACGTCTGACCGCGCTCGCGCAACTTCCTTTCGATATAGCCGAAGCGACGGCGAAACTTCCGGTTGGTTAACTTCAAAGCAGCTTCTGGTTCGACATTCAGGTGACGCGCGATGTTGGTGACCGCAAACAGTAAGTCGCCAAGCTCTTCGCGAACGCGCGTGTGATCGGCTTCGTCGTTAGACGACGCGTGTGTTTGAATGGCGGCGCGCAGTTCAGCGACTTCTTCATCGAGCTTAGCGAAGATGTCTTCAAGTTTTTCCCAGTCAAAGCCGACCCGCGCAGCTTTGGTTGAAAGCTGGTGTGCTTCCATCAATGCCGGCGCTTTCGACGATACGCCATCAAGCAAAGACTCTTCACGCTCGCTCGCCCCGGCAACCCGGCGCTCTTCCTGTTTCATCGCCTCCCAGTTGCGCAAGACAGTTGCGGTGTCGTTGGCGCTGGTGTCGCCGAAGACATGTGGGTGGCGGCGCACCATCTTGGCGTGAATCGCGCTGGTCACATCGTCGATGGAGAAGTCGCCCTGTTCCTTCGCCACTTGAGCGTAGAAAACTATTTGGAAAAGTAAATCGCCAAGTTCGTCACGCAATTCGTGTGGGTGACCTTCGCGCGCGATTTCGACAGCCTCAAACGCTTCGTACGCTTCTTCCAAAAGCATCGGCGCCAGCGTCGCATAAGTTTGTTCGCGGTCCCACGGACACCCGTCAGGCGAGCGTAGTTTCTGCATAAGTTTAATCAGGTCTTCGAAGGTAGCAGGCATGGCCCTAGTCTAAAGTCCAAAGTCTAAAGTCCAAAGTCAAGAGACTTCCTTTTGGATTCAATATCAGAACCGGGAGCGGTAGCGACCGGGTCCGGCACTCAAATCAGCTTTTGTGCTCGTGCCTTACCATCAGGCGACCTCAGGTTTGTTTCCCAGGTTGAGTCCAGCAGCAGGTCGCTGCCGCTCCCGGTTCTGATACTGAGCGAATAGCGTTTAGGCGGCTGTCTTGCGAGCCTACAAGGCGGATGCTACCATCGGCATACATCACAAACTCCTATGAAAGTGCTGACAGGTGGGTTGTCCTCACAGTGTCTCGCTAAAACTGGAAGGCGAATAGCAAAGGAAAGTGGGCGGTAAAAATGAGCGAGGAACAAACTAGTTACAAAGTAACAGATCGGCGACTCTTCAACCCGGATGGCACGCCGCGCGAGGTGCCGGAGGACGAGAGGCCGGAAGTAAAACCGGAGGCGCCCCAGGCCAGTCCCGCGAGTGCAAGCGCCGCGGTTGAACCACCGGCTGCGACTGAAACGTCCAGCCCTCAGGCGGCCGCAGAAGTGAGTCCGCAACCACAAAACCAACCGGCTGGGATAAGTGGAGAAGCTGCGCCGCCCAGCGCTGCATCGGGCGCGGAAGTTGAGTTGCCGGGCGCGGACGATCCGGCAAGTTTCGCCAGTTTTATGATGTCGATCGCTTCCAACGCCGCCTCTTCGTTGGGAATGATGGAACATCCGGTAACCGGCAAGCGCGAAGTGGATCTGGAGCTCGGCAAGCACTGGATCGACGTGCTGGGAATGCTGCAACAAAAGACACGCGGCAATTTACTACCTCAGGAACAACAGATTCTTGAAGGGCTACTCGCTGACCTGCGCATGCAATACGTTTCTCTGACCAACACAGCGCCGAAGGCCCGCACCTACACCAGCGGCGATATCACCGGCGGCTGAAAACGGTCCAAAGTCCAAAGTCCAAAGTCCAAAGTCGAACGTCTGTGATTTGACATTGGACATTGGACGTTGGACATTGGACTTGACCATGAAGCTTACGTTCTTAGGCACGGGAACATCCACGGGCGTCCCTTCCATCGGCTGCGAATGCGATACCTGCACCTCAGACGACCCGCGCGACAAACGCCTGCGAGTTTCCGTTCTCATTGAACACGGCCATCAGTCTGTATTGATCGACACCTCTTCCGACTTTCGTCAGCAGGCGTTGCGTTATGGTTTGAAGCGGCTCGACGCCGTCCTGATCACGCATTGCCACGCCGACCACATTTTCGGTCTCGATGATATTCGCCCGCTGAATTTTCGCTATGGCGCGCTTGGTCTCTACGCCAACGAGCGCGCCTGGGTCGATATTCGGCGCATCTTCAAATACATCTTTGAGCCTTCACACTTTGGCGGCGGCCTGCCGCAGGTGATTCCTCACACAGTGGTGCCGGGCGCGCCATTCTGTTTGGAAAAAGATTTCCTGATCACGCCGCTGGAAGTAATCCACGGGCGGCTTCGGGTGATGGCTTACCGCTGCAACGATTTTGCCTATGCAACCGACCTCAGCGAGATTCCGCCGGCAACATTGGAGCAGATGCGCGATCTTGACGTCCTTGTGCTCGACTGTTTGCGCTTCAAAGAACACCCAACGCATCTGTGGCTGGACAAAGCGCTGGAATACATTGAGAAGATCAAACCCAGGCGAGCTTACCTGACCCACATCGCGCACGACGTTAAGCACGCGCGCGATTCGGCGCGACTGCCGGCAGGAGTTGAGTGGGCCTATGATGGGTTGGTAGTCCAAGGTTGAAGCTTGAGAAGGCAGTCCAAAGTCCAATGTCCAAAGTCCAACGTCTGCTTCCTTCGTCGACACCAAGTACTCTTGAAGACCCAATACTCGATCCAAGTAGGTTGACTTTGGACTTTGGACTTTGGACTTTGGACTTTGGACTAACACATGCGACTCTTCCACGGCACCGACAACGCTAAAATCCAACGACCGACGGTCCTGACGCTCGGCGTGTTTGACGGTCTGCACCTGGGCCACCAGTTGATCGTGCGCACCGTAGTGGAAAGGGCACGCGCGACTGGCGCGATCCCAACCGTCATAACTTTCGATCCACACCCGCGCGCTGTGTTGCATCCCGAATCGGCGCCGCCACTGCTGCAAACTCTCGATCAAAAAGTTGAAGGGTTTGGCGTGCTTGGTATCGAGCAAACGATCGTCATTCGTTTCGATGAGGGGTTTTCCCAAACTCGCGCTGAAGATTTTCTC
>JBGQJH010000069.1:0-8677 GCA_041498935.1 Pyrinomonadaceae bacterium
CGAAGGTCCGTAGAAGAAATAATAGTTCAGCTCGCCGCCTTCGGCGCCAAACCACACGCGCTGCTGCGACGACCTGGCGAAATCAAAATAGCTACGATAGCTGTTGTCGAAAAAGATGCCGTAGGCGCTGCCGTTTTGCAGGCCGGTA
Source organism: Pyrinomonadaceae bacterium (assembly GCA_041498935.1). GTDB lineage: Bacteria > Acidobacteriota > Blastocatellia > Pyrinomonadales > Pyrinomonadaceae > PSRF01. Next base: position 149 of record JBGQJH010000069.1, read on the forward strand.
TAGAAGGGCACGGTCTGATAGATCGGATCTTTGCCTTCGGTGTATCCGGGCGTGTCGGAATTCCAGTTAACAAACCGACCGCGACGCTTATCGAGCCGCGCCGCTTTTTCTCCCAGTCCGTAGAAGTGTTCGTTGAGACCAAACTTCTTGGCAGCCGCGACAAAAGTGCCGGCCTGCGGATCAAACATCATTTCCTTCAGCAGGCCTTTTGCATCGTAAGCCATGGGTTGCTCGTCAGCGTTGATAACGGAACGGGTTTTTGCGTCGCGAAATTCGATGAGCAGTGGCGAGCGATGAACAACAACTTCGATTTCATCAGTCGTGATGAAGATCGATTCTGGATTTTGCGACAAACTCCAGCGCGGAGTCGGCCAATCCAATTTAGCTATCGCCCACGAATGATCTTTGGCGGGAATTGGTTTGGCAAAGGACGCGCGTATGCGCACCAGATCGGCGGCCAGAAGTGTGACTTGAACCTGGGAATTGTCCTGGCAGTTAAAGACGACGGCCTTTTCGGATTTTGTGAAACCGACAACCGAGCCGATCTTTTCCAGTTTCGTGATGTCCTGCGCCGATGCAAGAGCACAGAAACTAAGAATACTAATGGCAATTCTTAGAGAGTCTCGCCTTAGAATGGAGCGTAGAAGTTGAAAACTGGAGCGCCGCAGGCGCGGCAGGGGGTAGCCAGGGGTAAGCGACGCGGTCGCGCAACCCCTGGATCCGAGATGCGATGGATTCGCACACTGGAGGTGCGCAGGAATACTGTGACTAAACATACTCTGTCGCCCTTTCAGGGCTCGGCCCGCAAAACTTAAACACCAGGGCGGCGCGCTTCGCGCTTGCCCCTGGCTACCTTCTGCTGCGCCTCCGGCGCGCCAAGCCACTTCTCCAACCTGGGACGTTTCGGAGCGAGCTGACCGAACTATCGTTTCGTTCAATACTCAAAGCGGGTCCTTAAATGCCAGCCGCGCGGCGCCAAGCAAGCCGGCATCGTCGCCGCACTGTGCGCGTACGATCTTGACGCGCCGCGCCGGAATGGGAAACGCGCGCTCGACAACCTGCTGGTGCATGTGTTTCTCAAAGAGTTCCCAGCCGTTTGACAAGCCGCCACCAATAACGACGATTTCGGGATCAAGCACATTGATAAGGCTGGCGAGGCCGATTCCCAGATAAACTCCCATCCGCCGGAAGACTTCAATCGCGAGTTCATCGCCTTCTCTGCCGGCCTGATAGATTTTCGCTGAAGTTAAATCTTCGGTGTTATGCAGGATCGAATTTGGATAACGCGGTCGCGCTTCGCGCGTCATCCGCACAATGGCTGTCGCCGACGCATAGACTTCGAGACAACCGCGGCTGCCGCAGGTGCAGGCAATGCCGGCAAACGGATCCACGCCTATGTGGCCGATCTCCCCGGCCGAGCCATCGGCGCCACGCCACAGTTTGCCGTCGAGAATGATGCCACCACCAACGCCCGTGCCAAGCGTCACGCAAATCAGCGTACGGTGTCCTTGCCCGGCGCCTCGCCACATCTCACCAATCGCCGCAGCGTTTGCGTCATTCTCCAAAACCACGGGCCATTCGAGTTCGCTCTCCAATGCGGCAACCAGACGAAAACCGTCAAGACAAGGCACGTTCGGAGCTTTGACAACTACACCTTCCGCCACGTTAACAGTCCCTGGAACAACTACCGAGACTGCGGAGAGCAAGCCGCCGAGTTCAGCAGTCTGGCGCTCACATCCATGAACAGCGTCAATCAGCGCGCGCACAATTTCGTTGGGCTTCTCTGCGTGCGGCGTGGGCTGCATCTGCCGGCAGTAGATCTTCCCGTTTCGATCCACAGTGGCCACACGAAGATGGGTGCCTCCGAGATCCGCCGCGAAGACAAACTCCGGTTTAGCCGTCCCGGATTTATTTTTTGAACCGACCGTCAATTCTTTGCTGCGCCTTTCAGGTATCGTGTCACCGCCGCCGGAGTCTCAACATTATGTCCCCGTTTTATGTTGATGGCGAGACGGATGAACTGCGCCATGGACCACGCCAGCGGGGTCGCTGAGCCCGTGCCTTCGCCAAAACGAAACTCTGGACGTGGACTCTCGCGGCGATCCCAAACCTGCTCCGGGATCATCATGCCGTCGTTCGCAAAAGCCATCATCGCATCCAGTCGCTTACGGGCCGCCGCAAAGTCTCCGCGCGCGATATCGTATTCGCCTCGTTCGCCCGTGAGCAGCGTCCACAGACGTCCAACGCCAGAGCGGCCATCGTAATCGCCACCGTCCGATCGTTCTCCATAGGCGTCGTGATTGTAGCGGTACCAGGCGGAGCCACCCGGAGTCTCCACCTTGATCAATCTGTCTATAATGGCTAGCGACCTGACTATCAAGGGATCGCCGGCCGATTTGATTCCCAGTCTTACTAACTCCAGAAACCCCGCATCGACGATCTCGCGCTCATCATAAGTACCGCTGCCGCTGTTTATCTCGATCCTGGCACCGTCATTCGGATCATCGTTTTCCGTGAGGCGCAGATAGTAGTTTCCTTTGACGTGTGGCCCATTGGAAGTTGCCGTCCGGCGTTCCACATCGCGCGCCCACTCGTCCGCTTTCCTCAGATAAGCTTTGGCGGAATCCTGGTCCTTATTAATAGCAGCGATTCGCGCCGCGCAAAGCAGACCCACAATCTCCGCGGCAATAGTAGACGGCGAATAGCCCGGCTTCTCTTCCCACCGTTCCTGTTCAGTGTACGGGCCTTTGCGAAGAATGAAAGCCGCAGCCGGCTTGATGTGTTTCAGCCAGGTAGTTCTGTCAGTGCGCCGCAACTGGTAAGCAAGCACGAGCGGCAACGCAACCTGATCCATCTGCAAGCCGCCGCCAATCGGGCGACCATTGACCCAGGAATTTTGCGGGAAACTGCCATCCGGTTTTTGTTGCACCTTGAAGAGATAATCAAGCGCGCGCTGGGCGGCGGCGCTGTCGCCCATCGCAATGAACGCTGTCGCTACCTGATAAAGGTCGCGTGCCCAGACGGCATGATACCCGCTGATCGTGGGCTCGTTGGCGTTTGGCCCGCCGCCCCAGGGAATCGACGGCGAGGCGATCATGGCGCCGCGATAAGTCTTGTCTTCAAGCGCCTTCAACACCATAGCCGCCATATCGAACTGCTGCTGGTATTTTGCCTCGACGCGCCGCAGTGGTTTGAGATACGCGTGCCAGCCTGCTTCGTATTCGCGACGGGTGCGCGCAAATCCTTTCGCCAACGAGGCCCGCGCAATAAGGAGGGCCTCGCTTGGCGTTTTTCCAAATGACAGCGCGATGGTGCAATGGGGACCAGGCAGTTGTCCGTTCGAGCCTTGAAAACCCTTCAGCGCGGCGACTTGAACTACGTTGCCATTGTCCGCACGCCGATAGGGCGTAAAGCCCCTGCGGTTCCAGTTCTGTTGTAACTCGGTGAGTCCATCACTTGTTCCAAAGTAGCCATTCGAGATTTCGCGGTCGGCCGTACGGTCTTCCGGGAGCAAAGCGTCTCTAATCGTTTCATTCGCATAAGTAAATCCAGAACTGGAAACCAAAGCAGACGCTGTGTCTCCATCAATAGCCAAAAGTGCGTCACCATCGGCCCAGGCTGAATCGTGCATGCCACTGTTGCTCAGCGAGGGGTCATAATACACATACACGTTAGCGGCGCTACGGCTGTCGAATTGGATATCGATCAAGACTGTGCTTCGCTGCGGATCAGTGACGTAGGTCTTTGTAATCGAGTAGTAACCATCTCTGGAAGTATTGATCTGCCGAAAAGTCAAAGCACGGGGATCAAGTACTTCAATGCGATGTGTAGTGTCCTCGCTTTCGGTTTGGACATATGTGCCATGGACGATTACCAATTGCAGCAGCCGCACATTTGGCACATCCAGAGTCGGATAGTAAACCTCCGTCAACGTGCCGTTATTCAGCGTAAACCATACCTTCGAAGCGACTGTGTTAGACGTGCCAAATCCATTCTTCGCGGCGCTGGCCCAATGTGCATCGAGGCCGGGCGCACCGGGAGCGAGTCCGTTAGTTGCCTGTCCGAACAAAGCTGAGCAGCTTAGCAACGATACTGTCGAAATGACGATGGATCGAAACATTATGTCTTTGTCTTGAATTCAGGGAAGGAAGATCTGACCGACCTCGACCGGAAAGAGTCTAACCGCATTGACCATCTGACTCTCGCGTTCGGAAAAGTCAGAACGAACCAACGTTTCAGTAGCCGGCTCTAACATGGCACGTCTTGTTTGTGTTTCCACGTCCTTCTAATGATCGAAAAGATCAGGTGCGCTTGCGCCCGGCCATGTCAAGACCGACGGCGGCAACCAGAATCGCTCCCTTGATAATCATTTGCGAGTAAGGTTGGACCCTCATTAAAGACATGCCATTGTCGAGACTCGCCATGATAACCGCACCCAGAATCGCGCCGAAGACGGTTCCCCTTCCGCCCATCAGGCTGGTGCCGCCAATTACGCAAGCAGCAATTGCATCGAGCTCCAGTAATTGTCCGGCGTCGGGTGAGGCGCTGCCGACGCGAGCGGTGTAAATTATCGACGCCACGCCGGCGAGCGCACCCATTATGCAGAAGACCGCGAGAATGTGCTTGCGTATGTTGATGCCGGAAAGGCGCGCTGCATCCGGATTGCCACCGATGGCATAGAGATAACGACCGAAGGTAGTGTTCTGAGTCAGGAATGCTCCGGCCAGGGCAATGGCGATCAGAACGATTACCGGAATAGGAACACCCTCATAGCTATTCATGGTGTAAATGAACCAGAGGATGACCGCGGCCGGCAGCGCCATGCGCAAGGCCGTCAACCCGAAGTTTGGTACCTCCAAATGATGCCGGCGCCGGGCACGATTGCGAGCGATGGTCATCCAAACAACAGCCGCTATGCTGAGCGCGGCCAGTATCCATCCGGCGCGCGGGTCAACATAATTTTGTCCGATGGCTTTGAAACTCTGGAGCTGGAGCGGGATTGTTTCTCCTCTGCTTAATCCCAGAATGACTCCACGCCAGGCAAGCAGACCTCCAAGCGTGACGATAAAAGCGGGAATGTTGAGGTAAGCCGTCAAAGAGCCTTGCACGGCGCCGATCGCAATCGCGACGGCGATGCCCGCGGCTAAAGAAGGAACCAGGCCATAACCCCACCAGCCTTGCGCAATCGCGGCAATGCCACCAGCCAGACCCACCACCGAGCCAATGGAGAGATCAATCTGCGCGGTGATGATTACCATCAGCATGCCCACTGCCAACACTCCGGTCACAGAAGTCTGCCGCATCAGGTTAGAGAAGTTCCGCGGCTCGAGGAAGATGCGACTAGTTGAAAAGTGGAAATAGATCCAGATAGCGACTAACGCAAAGACCATCGTGTAAGCACGGAGAACGTCGGTCTGAATCTTGAATTTTCCGATGGTGGTCACCGGCGTGATCGCGTCAGCATCCGGCAAGGGCATTAGATCTGAAGTTGCCGGCGGACGTTGAATGCCGGTCTCGTTTGCAGGGCTATTCATAATCTTGGAATCCGTTTAGAACTGGGACTTGTCCCATTCTCGCAACGTAGGCGGACAAGTCCGCGATCTAAACGATCATCACGGTCGTACTTATGTCCGTCCGCTATCTGTTTCCTAAGCCGCGCGCTTAACCTGTCCGGTGGCGCAGGCCATAACATCCTCGGGCGTGGCGGCGGCGCGAGTAAACTCACCGGTTACGCGTCCTTCATGCAACACCAGGACGCGGTCCGACATTCCGAGCACCTCCGGCAATTCCGAAGAGACCAGCACAATGGCAAGCCCGCTTTTCGCGAGCTTATTAATCTGCGCGTAGATCTCCTGCTTCGCGCCCACATCGATGCCGCGAGTAGGCTCGTCGAGAAATAACACGCGCGGGTTCGTCAACAACCATTTCGCCAGCACAACTTTTTGCTGATTGCCACCAGACAACGTGCCGGCAATCGCAAATACGGAGTTGGCTTTGACGCGCAGATCCTTCATGGCCCGCTCGCCGGCTGCCGACTCCGCGTCGATACTCGTCACAAAGCGTCCCGAGATTTGTCGCAAGCCGGCGAGCGTCATGTTGTTGAGAATGGTTTGATCCAACACGAGACCAAAACGCTTTCGATCCTCGGTAACAAAACCGATGCCCTGCTTAATTGCTTCCGCAGGATTGCTGATGTGAATACGTTGGCCCTCGAGCTTGATCTCACCTGAGACGCGACCGGCGTGGGCCCCAAATATCGCCATCAGCAAATCGCTGCGGCCGGCGCCCATCAAACCGGCAATCCCGAGCACCTCGCCGCGCCTAACCGAGAAACTGACCTTATCTACCAGCTTCCTGCCCGACACCATCGGGTCCTCTACCGAAACATTTTCTACTGCAAACACAACCTCACCCTGCGCGTGGTCCATCACCGGAAAGATGTCGCCCACCTCCCGCCCTACCATGAGTGCGATGATCTTTGGTTCGGTCCACTCGCTAGCGGCATTAGTGCCGACAGTTTTTCCGTCGCGCAAAACCGTAATGCGATCGCTGATCCGGAACACCTCATTCAGCTTATGCGAGATGTAGATCATCCCGACGCCGCGAGCCCGGAGCTTATTAAGAATGCCAAACAGCGTCTCGACCTCGCCGTCGGTCAGGGCCGCGGTGGGCTCGTCAAGCACGAGGATCCTGGCATCGTGAGAGAGCGCCTTCGCTATTTCCACCAACTGCTGTTGGCCAATGCCAAGGCTGCGGATAAGTGTGTGGGGATCGATCTGCAAGTGGAGGTCATCAAGCAGCTCGCGCGCGCGGCGATATAGTTCTTCCCAGCGAATCACACCCAGCTTGCGCGGTTCCCGCCCCAGGAAAATGTTTTCGCCCACGCTCATCTCCCTGACGAGCGATAGTTCCTGAAAAATAACTGCGATGCCTGCCTTCTCGGCGTCACGCACACCACTAAACTGTTGCCCGTTTCCCTCAATAAAGATCTCGCCGCCGTACTGCGGGTGGGGATAGACGCCTCCGAGGATTTTCATCAACGTCGACTTCCCCGCACCGTTTTCACCGACCAGTGCATGAATCTCGCCCCGCTGGAGATCCAGGCTGACGCCGTCGAGCGCACGAACGCCCGGGAAGGTCTTGGTGATGTTCCGCATCTCTAAAAACGCGGCCTGAAGTTTGTCATTCATGTTGAGATGATTTGTCCAAAGTCCAGAGTCCAGAGTCCAGAGTCCAATGTCCGGAACGTAACGGTTTTTGGTTCACCCGACGCCCAAGCCCCCCACTAACTCCAACAGAAAGAAGCAGACTTTGGACTTTGGACATTGGACATTGGACTTGGCCTCACGGCTTCGGGCATTTCTCCGGTGGCAGACCGGCACAGATCTCTTCAATCGTGTGGTATCCATCTTTCACTAGAGTGCTCAGGAGATTGTTTCTATCGACAGCAACCGGCTCGAGCAGGATTGCCGGGACCTTCTTGAACGCATTGTCGATGGTCTCTGTAGTCTCCACCTTTTCGCCGCGCGCCAGCTTCACCGCCGCATCAACCGCGCCGTAGGCAAGCGGCTGGATCGGTTTGTAGATCGTCATCGTTTGCTTGCCCTCGACGATGAGTTTCAGCGAAGCGAGATCCGCGTCCTGACCGGAAACCAATACCTTGCCAGCCAGGCCCTGGCCCTCGAGTGCCTGAACGGCTCCGCGCGCCGTGCCGTCGTTTGACGCCACCACGGCATCGACCTGATTGTGTGCCCGCGTCAAGGCATTCTCGACAATATTAAGCGCCGCACTCGCTTGCCACTCCTTTGCGTACTCGTCCGCCACGATTTTTACGTCGCCGCGATCCACGGCCGGCTTGAGGACATTCATCTGTCCCTGGTGCAGCAGCAGCGCATTGTTGTCAGTAGGCGAACCGCCGACGATGACAAAGTTAGCGGGCTTCTTGTTCACGTGATCCAGCAAATACTGCGCCTGCATCTCACCCATCTTTACGACCTGATGGGAGATGTAAAGGTCCACGTCGGAATTCTTAATCAGGCGATCGTAAGAAATTACGGGAACGCCCTGCTTATGGGCCGTCTCGACAATCGACGCTGCGATCTCGCCGTTGTGTGGCGCGACGATCAGCACGTCAATGCCTTGCGTGAGCATGTTCTCGGCCTGTTTGATCTGTTCGCTATCGCTGCCGTTGGCCACCTGCACGTTTAGTTCGGCTCCGATTTCTTTGGCGTGCTTCTCGACTAAATCTTTATCACGCTGCCAACGCTCCTCCTTCAAAGTGTCCATCGAAAAACCAATCTTGATTGGCTCGTTCGGGCCCTTCGTTTTTCTGGCCCCACCCTCGTTTGTTTGTTTAGTGCCGGACACGCAGGCACCCGCAAGAAGCGCGAAAAGAAACAAGAAAACTATTAGGCTTGAACGTCGCATGGAATACCTTTCTCCTTCACCAGTAGGACAGACATTCCTGTCTGTCTGATTCTAATCAACGCGCCTGACAGGCAGGAATGCCTGTCCTACCAAAAGCCGGCG
>JBGQJH010000070.1:0-8650 GCA_041498935.1 Pyrinomonadaceae bacterium
CGAAGGTATAGCGCTGCCGTGGCGGGTGCTGTTGCGTATCTATCATCGCCTGGAAGCGCGCGGCGAGCTTCGCGGTGGACGTTTTGTAGCGGGAATTTCCGGCGAGCAGTTTGCGCTTCCCGAGGCGGTGGGAATGTTGCGGGCCATTCGCCGCACTCGTACCGGAGCAATGGACTTTGGATTTCGCTCACCAGCTCACGTAGCTGAAGATGCTACCGCTGACGCTCAAGCGGGAACGGGGCCGGAAAGTTTGATCTCGGTCAGCGCCGCCGATCCTTTGAATCTGGTCGGCATCATAACGCCCGGCGGACGCGTTACTGCGCACACTGCAAACCGCATCCTCTATCGCAACGGCGAACCCATCACGGTTTTGGAGTCAGGTGACACGCGGTTTCTTGTCGAGCTGAGCCGCACAATGGAATGGAAAGCCAAGAGCGCCCTGTTGCGGAAAGCCACGCCACCGCAATTACGCTCCTACCTGCGCCGCCCTGCATGATCCGGGTCAAATCGAGGCTATGACCAGCGAACAAGAACTACGTCTTCAATAGGCCTGCGCTGTTCTCTACCGGCACAAAACTCACTCTGGTAGAACTGCCACGATGATCAACTCGTAAGGCAGCGGAACTACAATTTCGTTAGCTCCATGTTTGTTTGCCACTGCCATTACCTCTTTCAAGTTCACTCGTGGGATTCCCAGCACGTGGAGTGTAGCTCCCTTCTTTAGACCCTGAATTTGAACGGCAGGCGGTGACCCTTTTACGAAGACCATCCGGTGCATTGTCTCGACTACCGGCTCTTCCAGATTCTGCGAGTCGTAGATATGTGCCATCACCATAAAGCTGTCGCCCATATCCTTTGGCTTGCCGGCCAACTCCATGACGAACTCAGTATAGTTAAAGCCGGTCTTGGCGGTGGCTAGAAAGACTCGCGTGCTGGTCGCTTTGATTGCCACCTGGAGGTTCTTATATTCCCCAAAGGCTGTGGTAGCGGAATATGCTTTATAGACCTTAGGTGGTGAAACATTCGGGTTCGTGATGTTAAGGAATGAGTCAAGACAATCGAAGGTGCCAAACCTGGTGATTGGATGAAGTTCGAAAACGTGGTCCGGGTTAGAGCTCGTAGGTACCGGAACCGGTTGATTCTGCACTTGTCCCGGTCCAGGATGCTCAAACCATATGCGCCAGACTCCAGTGACGCTGACTGATTGTCCGTCAGAGATTTGGTTTAAGAACTGCATCGTGTCTTTCTCGAATCGAGCGTTGAGGATCTCGGCAACCAGCGGCAGCTTGATAACGTTGTCTCTGCCTGCCATATGAATATCCCCGTCCTCAGCCTTCTCTACTACTGAATGCGGAGTTTGGGGGTGCACATCGACCTGTAGATCAGTGCTAACGGTCGCTCTGTCCTTAACCTGGTTGACGAAGTCTTTGGTGAGTGAGAGGGTCTGGTCTGCAAGGCAAACTAAAGGCGAGCAGGCAAGAACACCAATAAGCAGAGCGGCGCTAAACCTTTTCATTGAATTCATCTTTGTCTCCTTTCTCTCTATGCCTTCGCGGGAACATTTTCCTTCTCGGGCCCCTTCGCCTTTTCATCAGGCGACTTCCCAGCCGAGCGTATATTTATGAATTTGTTCAGCAGATCGAACCAGAAGGGCGCACCGAGCGAGAGCGCCAACACAGTGAGCAGCCAACCGATGAGGCGTCCCAGCCAGACCCGCCCCGACCACCTAATCCCGTTCTGGTCGTGTAGTACACCGTCGTGCCAGCCGAGCACTTGGCCCAGCACCTCGCGCTCTTGATCTGAAAGCACATTGCCCTCATTTGTGGTCACTTGCGGATTTGCGGGATCATCCGGGTCCGGATACTCAATCGTGACTGACGGCGGGGGTTTTTGTGCCCTGACCTTGGCCTGTTCAACGACTGCGCTGCGCATGACCGGATCGGTCCAAAGTCGTCGCGCGATGCTGATGGTGTCGGCATTGGCTACGACGGTAATCAGAATCGCAACAATTAGAGTCCAGACCTGGGTCCGCCGTTTATACCAGCCCGTGACGCGATCCATTGCGTCGTTGAACCAGGCTTCGAGTGCCTCTTGAGTCTTTGGCAAATCGCCCGTCGAATGCTTTATCAGGGCTGACAATACCCTTTGGACATCTCCTGGTGGAATTGCCATCAATCCTCTTTCCAGATCGGCAATGGCTTTGTCGGACGAGTTGCCGGCTTCGTCGGTAGTGTTGACCCCTTTCGCGGGAGAGTACGCTGTAACGAGATCGGTTACCACAGCGGCAAATGTGCGTGCCGACAGATAGGCAGGATCCTTGTCATCTTTCATCATGCCCGTGATAAGCGGGTGTAGGAAAAACTCCTTGATAAACTCATCCGGACTCCCATCCTTGCTTGTGGGTTGATTGTCGAGAAGCTGCATCAAGCCCTTTTTCAGGAATTTTGCGCGGGTTTTGGTGAGAGCCGCCAACCACTCATTGGCGGCCGTACAGAGAATTGCAAGGAGCAGGTAAACAAAGACCAGTCCTATTGCGACGTCGAGCACAGTGGAATTGAAAAGTCCCATAAATGCCTCCTTGGGTGTTAGCCTTTGTGGCAAACGGCAGGTTGTGAGTTATGAGCGGTGGTGCGAGAAATCTCCGCTCGGTAAAAAGCTAAGCGAAACCCCCCCCGGTTTCAGAGGGCTTCTTATTACATTGCGGAGAAAAATACAACCCCTAGATGCATGCTGGGGACCACGATTGCCCCGGCCCGCAACGCGTCGTCAGGCCAGCAGATCTTGATTAACAGAGAATTGTTCGCTCTCATTGCGGGCGAGGGCGCCCGCGTCCCAGTAATAATTTGACGCTCATATTAAGAAAGCAAGAACTTTGCCAACTCTTTAAACTTCTGCTTAGGGCTTTTCACACTGGATTGAGAATGACAATCTCAGCGCGCTCGCGGGCGTTGTCCAGGAAAGCATCGGTGTCTGATTCAATCTTAGCTTCAGTGAGGGTCTTTTCAATTTCGGCGCGAGCTTCTTCCAGGGTGGGCACGATTTGGCCAGGCGCGCGCGTCTTGAGGCGCGGCACGTAGACGTCTTTGTAGTAATCAGCGATCTCTTTTTGGGTAATCACGACAAAGTTGCGAAAACGGAAATCAAGGTACTTTTCAATCCTGACGCGCTGCTCCAGGATCTCGTCGAGTTTCTCGGCAGTTAAGCCTACGCGCTGGAGTCGTTTTTGAAATTCTGCCGGCGGGAACAAGTTCACCAATTCATCGCGCGCGGTCTTCACCTCGTCGGAAGTTGGCGCGATGGAAGGCAACTTCTCCGCCTCCTGGAGGATCAGTCTCTGGTCGGTAATCAAGTGTAAAGCACGGTTGAGATCAACTGAGGTGGGATTGTCCAGCGGCGTGTTCGGTTGCAGCGCCAACTGCCAAAGCAGATCAGAATAAGTTATCAGGCAAATCTGGCGGCAGCCGGGCAGGATGCCGGCGTTTACGGTTGCGACCATCTTGTCTACAACCTGCTGCCCGAGGCACGGGGTAACAGGGGAAAAGGGGAAGAGGGAAAGGGTAAGGGCAAGCAACAGACACAATGCCTTTAATCTGCCTCGCAATGTGATCGTGTCTCCCAGGAACCTCATCGTTTTTCCCCTTTACCCATGCCCCTTTTCCCCTCCTAAAACGTTTGTGTGAACCTGAAATGGAGCTGCGTTCGCTTCAAACGATAGATTGCCGGAGTGCCGTTGAAGTCGTCGGGCAGGTTGCTTGGGCCACGCTGGGGAACCAGAAACTCTGGCGGATTGAGCAGGAAGCCATAATCCACCGCGAGGGCTCCTCCGAATGGCGTTTGAATTCTGAAGCCCAGGCCCACGGTGTTAGTCCAGCGGGCGCGTAGGTTTGCGGCATTTATCGCCGCCACCACATCACCGGCGGGCACTGGCCTGTTGTCATGCCTGCCAAACAAATCGCCGACGCGGCGGAAGACGTTGCCACCATCATAAAAAGGAACGGCCTGAAGCGCTCTGGTTACCGGGATGCGCGCTTCCAGATTGATAATCGCAAGCGCGTTGCCGCCAACTGGAACTGTAAACGGATTTAGGACTACTGGATTCTTGTTTTGATCGATGAATATGCCTTGCGGAATTATGGCCTGTCGCGGCCCGGCTTCTTCGAAATTAAAACCGCGCAGCGTGGTGGAGCCGCCGGCAAAGAATCGCTCGCTGATCGGCAAGGTAAGATCGATTTCATCTATTCTGCCGTTGCCATCGCGATCTCGAGGGTTGAAGAGATTCGCCAGCCCCAGCGTGGCGTTTCCGGCGAACACCGTCCCGCGCAGCGCGTTCACTTTGTAATAACGACGATAAGTCGCTTGTAGCCGGTTGAAAGAAATGTTTCCACCCAGTTGCCGCAACGCAACTGCATAATCAATATTGAAGAAGCCGCCGCGCGTGGCGTCCAACTGATTGTAGCGGCAGATTTCACCGGGTGCTCCCGTCTCCTCATCGGGATTGCGAACCGTGCCCAGGAAACCGCGTTCGCATCTTTCGCGTGTGTCGCGCACATAGGAAGCCCCAAACCGGGAGAGCCGTACCGCGCGATCCGGTTGCAGCACGGGCTTGATGAGCAAACTCTGAATATTAAAGAGCCGCACATCTTCATAACTATAACGAGCGAAGATTGCCGAATGCGTTTTCTGATCAAGGATTCGTTGCGTCTCAATCGCGGCCGTAAAGCGATTGATTGTTGGTTGCTTGACCTTAAGGCCAAATTCGTCAAGCGGGTTTCCCTTGTCGTCGAGTCGCTGGACGATCCCCATTGTGCCGCGGTCAATCGCCGAACGGAAAAAACGCGTCACCGTCGAATCGCGTTGGTACTCGAGCGATAATCCCAGCGGCGCAAACCGTTTTTCGCCATACCGCTTGAAACGCGGATCCAGATATTCAAATCTCAGGCTCTGTTGCTCCTTGCTGACCCTGAGCCGCATCGCGCCCTGCCGCAGCTTGTTCATCAAATCAACGTTGCTAATCTCCAGCAGCCCCAGCGGGCCCGTGTCGCTCGAGAAGCCACCGCCGTAGTCCATCACGCGCGGCTTCTTTTCCTCCACATCGATCATGACATCGCGGCGTTTGAAACCCGAGATCGTTTCTCCCGCAGCTTCCGTGCGAATGATCACCTGCCGGTAAGCATCTGTCAGGTAAAGTTCCCGCTCACTATCGGCGATGCGATCCGAGCGCAGCACGTCGCCCTCAGCAATTGGAATCACGCGCAGGATGGCCGCTCGCTTAGTGGCTTGCGTTTTGGCGTCACCGGTTACGCCATTAACAACGATTCGGTTGATGTAAACCTTATCGCCTTCATTGGTGATCGAATAGATGAGCCTTACCTGTTCCTCTTCGTCTTTCTTCGGAAGCTCAACAATCGAAAACTCCAGCTGCGCGTTTACGTAACCCTCGCGCGCATACAGCGCGAGCAGCCGCTCGCCGTCGGCCCTGGCCTGCGAGCGCGAGTAAGGAGCGCCGATAACAGTTTTCAATTCATCGCGCAGCCGTTGGTCGGTATAAATTTTATTGCCGCGTACTTCAGCTCCGGCAACGCGCGTTAACGCCCCTTCGTTTACATGGAAAGTGATGATCAGGCCTTCACCGTTGATCGAAACACCCTGAAGCACATCGACCTTGACGCGGCGGTAGCCAAGGTCTCGCATGTAGGCTTCGATGGTGCGCCGGTCCTGTTCCAAGAGCGTCAGGCTGGTGTAGCCGCGACCATAGCCGAGCAACGGAATCAGCCCGAGCGCGCTCGCTTTCTGTGTCCTGAGATCGGCGGCGACGTCGGCGTACATAAGTTTATTCGTACCCGTAACGCGGATATCCGTGAGTTTGAAGCGGCGGCCACGTTCGATGTCGTAGCGTATCTCGACGGCGTGAGCGCTCAAATTCTCAGGATTCAAAGTTTCACAGGTTTCGGCTGTGCCGTTCGCGCCGAGCTCAGATGTCGGCGGCGTCACGGTGCACACGGGAGTGACCTCGGCAAAGAAATAGCCCTGCTCCTGCAACTTATTACGCACGCGGCGCGCGCCCTCGACGATTGCTGACTGGTCGATATTGCCTTCGCGTTTCACGGGCAAAAGTTCGCGGACAGTCTTTTCGCTCAGCGGATAATTCGGAACGACAACCGTAACCTTTGGCCCAATCGTTCCGTTCAGGTCGATGGTGATCAGGTTTCGCTCAGCGTCGCGCTCCACTCTGGGGTCGTCGAGCAAAGGAGAAAGATATCCATGGTCGATTACTGCCTGCCGAATTCTCTTCGTATCCAATCCGAGTGCTTCGCGCGTGAAAGGCGTGCCCGAAGCAAGCTGGAGCAACGGCCTAACGGGCGCCGGATCGAATCCAGTGATATTTATATTGAAAGACTCAACCCGGGCCTGCTCGCCCGGTACGACACGGTAAATGACGGTAGCTCGGGTTCCGCTGGCATCCAGTTGCTCAGCCGGTTCAACCACGGCATTGAAGTAGCCGCGATCTCGGAGGTAGACCTGCAGTTCATCCGAGTTGTGAAGGACTATCTGTTTGGAGAGACGCATGCCGGGCTGGGTCAGGTTTACACGAGCGCGCAGCTCGTCCTGGGAAATCGGCGTGCCCGTAGCCGGAGTGAGGTCAAACTTGACGTCGCCGATCTGCACCTGGCGTTGAATTACAAACCGCAGACGAATGGGCCCATTTTTTCCCGGGCCCGACTCAAGCACTTCCACGCGCGCGTTTGCCACTCGCTCAGAATTGAATAACGCCTGCAACGAGTCGCGTAAAGCGACGGCCGAGAATTCGGTGTTGGGAACGATTTTAACAATCGATAGAAACTCTGCCTCAGCCGCGGGATCGAAGGGCGAACCCTCGAAACTAACCTCAATTGAGCTGATCAGTCGCCCTTCATATTCCGCAAAGGTCGAACTCGCCTGCACACTCACCAGAGCAAGTAGCACCGTAAAAATCAGAAAAACCGCTGAGAGAAGCCGTGGCGCCACAATCTTTGCGTTTCTTTGCGAGTCTACGGTCGAATCAAGACAACGGACCACGCAAACCGCAAAGAACGCAAAGATCGTCGCCAAGGGGCGCAAAGTTTCCATCGCCTCAAAACCGTCTTCTAAACCTAATCTCAAAACTAAAATTGTTGTTGCGCGCAGTTAACCGCCGCGTCGATGCTTGTTCATACTGCGCAATGAAAAACAGCCGGTCGGAAACGCGATACTCGACGGCGAGGATTTGATTGGGATCGGAAGCAACGTTAGTCGAGTAGGTAACCGACAGGTCTTTGTTGATTCTCTTCCCCAGTGTCAATCGCGCCGCTGGCGTCGATCCTGTGCCGCCGATTACTGGATTGATCTCAAACCGGCTCAATCCGAAAAGCTTGCTCGTCGCGCGCTGAGCGGGGGCATTGATGAGCGCGTCGGTCAGCAGGCTCGTCGCCGTTCCCAAACCAGATTGAGAAAGTATCGACGTGCTTGTATCACCCGAAGCGAGCTGGCCGGTTGTGATCAGCGAAACAACGTCAGCCTGCGGCAACGCCGGTTCAGAGCTAATGACGGCCTGGGGCTGGGAGAGCGGTCCGCTTAGACCGACGGTCACGCGATAACCGCGAATCTGCGTCTCACCCTGAATGTTTATGATGGGATCGGCCTGTCGCTGCGGCGGCAAGTCCATCAAGGCGCGCGTAATCTCGTAGCGATCGTTGCGAAAGTTCAGCGTGCCGCTGGCGGCTGTGATCCGACCCGAAACTAAAGGATCCTTCACCGGGCCGTTAACCACGAGTGAAACTGAGCCAACCAAATCCGCAAGATTGTTTCTGACTACCAGCGCATTGCGGCCTTCTACTCGCAAGTCGCTAAACAAAGCTGCCCGCGCCAACTCAATCTCGCCGCCCTCTTCGATCGATTCTCCACGTCTGAAATTGATTAGATCGGCGAGTTCGATGTCTTCGGTATATTCGCTGCGCCGAACATTAACCACCCCACCGATCAGTTGCTCGCGCGCCGTCCCTTTGATTTCGAGATCAAGGTCAGCAGTGGTGCGAAAGTTTTCGGGAAACGGCACGGTCACACTGTCGCCGTGGATGTTGAATAGGAAACGCGAAACGGTGAAGCCGTCGAGCAGGGCGCCGCCGGTGGCAGAGACATGGCCGCCACCCATCGTGCCGGTCGCCGAATCAATTTGGGCCTGGTTGGCTGTGAACCGGACCAACGACTTCAGGTTAGCGATAGTCCAACGTTCGTTACCGAGCAACATGGAGACCGAGCCTCCCACGACTGAAGCAGTGCCGTTAAGCCGCGGCCGTTCATACGTGCCCGTTACTCTGACCGCGACCTCGGCGGTTCCTGACAAAAACGCGTCCGGACTCAGTCCGTTCAAGACCCTCAGGTTGAGTTGGCCATCAGCAGTCATACTTTGTTTGCCATCGGGGCCGACGGCGAGCGTTCCGCCCAATACTATGTTGGTACCCGGACCGGTAAACTGGGTCTTTTCGAAAGTAACTTCACTGGGCGAGAAACGCACGACAAGCGGCGAGGTGGCGTTGAGTTGAACGTCTTCTACTCTGAAACTCAGATTTGTAAGATTTGCTGTTCCCTGTAAGCCGCCGGCGGAAAAGTATCCGTCCTCGTCCAGCAGATTGCC